>NZ_JADBGG010000001.1 GCF_014873765.1 Desulfomicrobium macestii
AAGGCGAGACAACCACGCAGGGGCGGCAGGGAAGAAGGGCGGCCACGCAGGGCCGCCCCTACGGTATGCATATACCGAATCGTTGCGGCCACGGTATGCATATATCGGATCATGGCGACCATGCGATGATGAATCCCAGGGCGCAAAAACGTAGGGGCGAAAAATATTTCGCCCACCCGTCGCCCACCCGTCGCCCGCCACCGTCGACATCGCACCACCGTAGGGGCAGACCTACGTGTCTGCCCAACCTCGGCGCAAGGCGAGACAACCACGCAGGGGCGGCAGGGAAGAAGGGCGGCCACGCAGGGCCGCCCCTACGGTATGCATATACCGAATCGTTGCGGCCACGGTATGCATATATCGGATCATGGCGACCATGGTATGCATGTGTCGGATCATGGCGACCATGTGATGACGAATACCAGGGCGCAACCCCGTAGGGGCAGACCCACGTGTCTGCCCAACCTCGGTGTAAGGCGAGACAACCACGCAGGGGCGGCAGGGAAGAAGGGCGGCCACGCAGGGCCGCCCCTACGGTATGCATATGCCGGATCGTTGCGGCCACGGTATGCATATATCGGATCATGGCGACCATGGTATGCATGTGTCGGATCATGGCGACCATGTGATGACGAATACCAGGGCGCAACCCCGTAGGGGCAGACCCACGTGTCTGCCCAACCTCGGTGTAAGGCGAGACAACCACGCAGGGGCGGCAGGGAAGAAGGGCGGCCACGCAGGGCCGCCCCTACGGTATGCATATACCGAATCGTTGCGGCCACGGTATGCATATATCGGATCGTGGCGATCATGGTATGCATGTGTCGGATCATGGCGACCATGTGATGACGAATACCAGGGCGCAACCCCGTAGGGGCAGACCTACGTGTCTGCCCAACCTCGGTGCAAGGCGAGACAATCACACAGGGTCGGCAGGGAAGAAGGGCGTCCACGCAGGGCCGCCCCTACGGTATGCATATACCGGATCGTTGCGGCCATGGTATGCATATATCGGATCATGGCGACCATGTGATGACAAATCCCATGGCGCAACCCCGTAGGGGCAGACCTACGTGTCTGCCCAATCTCGGTGTAAGGAAGCATGGCGCAACCCCGTAGGGGCGAAAAATATTTCGCCCCCCACACCCCAACCACGGAGGATAATCGTGGACAATGGTTTTTGGCAGGTTTTTGCGGTGGGTGTGGCCGTGGCCGTGGCGCCGGGGCCGGATTTTTTCATGGTTTTGCGCAACAGCCTTTCCCGTGGCCGTCTGGCTGGGGTCATGACGGCGCTGGGCATCGGATCGGCCTTGGTTGTGCATGTGGTCTATTCCGTGCTCGGACTGGCGCTCGTCATCGCCTCCAGCCCGGCCGTGTTCGGCCTGATCCGCATCTGCGGGGCATTGTATCTGATCCACATCGCCGTGCGTTGCCTGTTCGGCAAAAAAACGGCCATGCCCGACGCCTGTGTCCAGGTGGACGCGGCAGGCGGAAGGGACTCCCTGCTGCGCGGCTGGCGTGAGGGATTCTGGTGCAACCTTCTGAACCCCAAGGCCGCACTCTTTTTTCTGAGTATCTTCTCCCAGTTCATGACTCCCGCGACGCCCAATTTTCTTCGCTGGGTCTACGGAGCCGAGGTCATCGTCATAGTCACGGCCTGGTTCACGCTGCTTGCGCTCTTTTTATCCACGGGACGCATGCGCGGCATGTACGCTGGCGTGGCGCGCTGGATCGACGGCGGCGTGGGCGTGATTTTCGGCGGGGTCGGCTGCTCGATTCTGTGGCAGGAGGCGCGACGGGTGTTGTAGCGGAACGTTTTTCTCGGTGAATCGAATTTGGGCCCGCCAGGATGCTTATGTCCTGGCGGGCCCAATGCGTTGCAGGGTGTTCAGGATGCAGGCGTCATCCTTTTTGTTTCTTCAGTTCCCGTCTTCTGGCGTGCAGGATGGGCTCCGTGTAGCCGTTGGGCTGCTCGCGGCCCTTGAAGATCAGGTCGCAGGCGGCCTGAAAGGCCACGCTCGCATCGAAGTCCGGGGCCATGGGGCGATAGGCCGGGTCGCCTTCGTTCTGACGGTCGACCACTGCGGCCATGCGTTCCAGGGTGGCGCGGACCTGCTCCATGCTGCACAGGCCGTGGTGCAGCCAGTTGGCCAGGTACTGGCTGGAGATGCGCAGGGTGGCGCGGTCTTCCATCAGGCCCACGTCGGTTATGTCCGGCACCTTGGAACAGCCGATGCCCTGGTCGACCCAGCGCACCACGTAGCCCAGGATGCCCTGGCAGTTGTTGTCCAGTTCGCGCTGGATCTCCTCCCCGGAGAGTGCGCGGTCGAGCAGGGGCAGGGTCAGAAGTTCGTTCAGGCTGGCTCTCTTCTTGCCCTGCAGTTCCGCCTGGCGGGCAAAGACATCCACCTCGTGGTAATGCATGGCGTGCAGGGTCGCGGCCGTGGGCGACGGTACCCAGGCGCAGTTGGCCCCGGCCAGGGGGTGCCCCTGCTTGGTCTCGACCATCTGCTTCATGCGATCCGGCATGGCCCACATGCCCTTGCCGATCTGGGCCTTGCCGGAAAACCCGCAGGCCAGGCCCGTGTCCACGTTCCAATCCTCATAGGACAGAATCCAGCTGGCATTCTTCATGGCCGCCTTGGGAACCATGGGCCCGGCTTCCATGCTGGTGTGTATTTCATCGCCTGTGCGGTCCAGGAACCCGGTGTTGATGAAGATGACCCGGTCCTTGGCGGCGCGGATGCATTCCGCCAGATTGACCGAGGTCCTGCGCTCCTCGTCCATGATTCCGATCTTCATGGTGTGGCGGGGCATGCCCAGCGCGTCCTCCACGCGATTAAAAAGGTCGCAGGCGAAGGCGACTTCTTCAGGGCCATGCATCTTGGGTTTGACGATGTAGACGCTGCCCGCGCGGCTGTTGCGCAGGGAGCCGAGTTCCTTGAGGTCGTGCAGCGCGACAAGGCCGGTGACCATGGCGTCAAGGATGCCCTCCGGGACTTCTTCGGAACCGAGCAGGACCGCGTCCGTGGTCATGAGATGGCCCACGTTGCGCACCAGCAGAAGGCTGCGGCCTGGCAGGGTCAGGGGCTCGCCGTCCGGTGCGGTGTACGTGCGGTCTGGGTTCAGGCTGCGGTTCACGGTCTTGCCGCCCTTGGGAAAGGAGGCGTTGAGGTCGCCGCGCAGCAGGCCCAGCCAGTTGGCGTATGTCTGGGCCTTGTCCTCCCCGTCGACGGCGGCGATGGAGTCCTCGAAATCGACGATGGTGGTCATGGCCGCTTCCAGGACCACGTCCTTGAGGCCCGCGGGATGGGCCTTGCCCACAGGATGGTCGCGATCGAAATGCAGTTCGATGTGCAGGCCGTTGTTCCTGAAGAGCAGGACGCCGGGCGCGAATCCGGCGAAAGCCCGTGGATTCAGCAGTGATGTCTTGCCGTCCGGCAACTCGACCTCGACTTCCCGGCCGGAGTCCGCTGGCGTGAGGCGATATTCCTGAACGTCGGCGTGGCTGCCCCGGGCCAGGGGCAGGGCTTTGTCCAGAAAACCGGCCGCAAATTCGACGACCTTGGCCCCGCGCAGGGGATTGTATGCTCCGGAGCGTGTCGCGCCGTCGTCCTCGCTGAGCACGTCCGTGCCGTACAGGGCGTCGTAGAGGCTGCCCCAGCGGGCGTTGGCGGCGTTCAGGGCGTAGCGGGCGTTGGTGGCGGGCACGACCAGCTGCGGTCCGGCGATGGAGGATATTTCGGGATCGACGCCGCTGGTTCCGATGGAAAAGGGCAGGCCCTCCGGCACGATGTAGCCGATCTCGCGCAGGAGTTGCTCGTAAGCGACGGCATCGTGGATTTCGTCCTTGTGGCGTTTGTGCCAGGAATCGATGGTGTCCTGCAGATATTGGCGCTTGGCCAGCAGTTCACGGTTGCGTGGCGACAGGTCGTGCAGGATTCTTTCCAGGGCGGCCCAGAAATCCGTGTCCGTCACGCCGGTTCCGGGCGTAGCTTTTTCGCGAATCAGGTCATGAAGTGGCTTTGCGACGTTCAATCCGCCGACAGGGATATAAGTCATGGGCTGCTCCTTGGTTGGAATGGAAATTGGTCCTACCAATATCAGGGTGCAGGCTTTGGGTCAACGCCGGACGCGCTGACACTCTGCTTGTTGCCCTCTGAAAGTGATGGCCATGTTTTCGAAAAGTCGGGCCAAAAGGCCGTTGCGGGGCACCTGGAATGCCGGGCAATCTTTTTTGTGGGTATTTGGTCGGCCTGCTCTTGAATCGGAAGCGCACGGCGGCTACGTGTCGATCATGCACCGTCAATTACAATCGTATTCAACGGGGGATTCATGAAAAGCTATCGCAAGGAACTCTGGTTCCAGGTGCCGACCCGCCGGGCCTTCATCAACATTACTGGCGATGTCGAGCAATGCCTGGCCGAGAGCGGCATAAGGGAGGGGCTCGTGCTCGTGAACGCCATGCATATCACCGCCTCGGTCTTCATCAACGACGACGAGTCCGGTCTGCATCACGACTACGAAAAGTGGCTGGAAAAGCTGGCCCCGCACGAACCGGTCTCGCAATACCGGCACAATGTGGGCGAGGACAACGCCGACGCGCACATGAAACGGCAGATCATGGGTCGCGAGGTGGTAGTGGCCGTGACCGGCGGGCGTCTCGATTTCGGGACCTGGGAACGGATCTTCTACGGGGAGTTTGACGGGCGCAGGAAAAAGCGGGTGCTGGTCAAGATCATCGGGGAGTGAGGTTTCATTGCGCTTGCGCGGCACAAAACGCCTTCCGCGATGGTTATGCGGAAGGCGTTTTGCCGTTTGCGCCGGGGAGGATCAACCCAGATTCGCGGCGGCGAATTCCCAGTTGATCAGCTTTTCCAGCACGGCCTTGACATAGTCGGCCCTGCGATTCTGGTAGTCCAGATAGTAGGCGTGCTCCCAGACATCGATGGTCAAAAGTGGCTTCAAACCGCTGGTCAGGGGCGTGTCGGCGTTCATGGTGTTCATGACCTTGAGCTTGTCGCCGTCAGCCACCAGCCAGGCCCACCCGCTGGCAAAACGTCCGACTGCAGCGGCGCTCAGTTCCTTCAGGCAGGTGTCCAGATCGCCGAAGGAATCGTTGATCCTGTTTTTCAGATCGGCCGGGGGCGTCCCTCCGCCCTTGGGGGAGAGGCTCTGCCAGTAAAAGGAGTGGTTCCAGGTTTGGGCGGCATTGTTGAAGATGGCGGTCTTGTCCGCTTTGCCGCTCGTTTCGAGAATGATTTTTTCCAGGGACATGTCGGCGAATTCGCTGCCCGCGATGAGCTTGCTTAGATTGTTGAAGTAGCCCGTGTGGTGCTTGCCGTAATGAAAGCCGATGGTCTTGGCGGAAATGACGGGTTCCAGGGCATTTTCCGCGTAGGGCAGCGCCGGAAGTTCGAGCGGGGCTGCCCAGGCGAGACCCCGCAGACCGCCCATTGCAAAAAGGAGAGCGGCGCTGGAAGTGGCTGCCAGAAATTTTCGGCGGGTCAAGCCGCACGAAGGTTCCAGAAGGGGTTTGTTCATGGCTGTACCTCGGATGTGGTGACGTTTTCGGACAAATCGCGTGAATTTCGGATGCCGTGGGAAGCGCTGCCGTCATTTGCGTCGGCATCTCTTCCGGATACGAAATCACGGGAGACCTGCCTTTGCCCGTATCGCGTTTTACAGGCCCAAGGCAAGCGTGAGTGAAATTGATGTCCAAAGGGGTGAACGGAGATAGGCTCTGAAATGCCAATGGCCGCGCGAGGCGGCCATTGATGGGGTGCTGGATGGTGCGGAGGCTAGAAAAAAATCAGGCCCTGGATCAGGCCTATCATCGCGCCCAGGACCGCGCCCACCACTTCGATGAACCTGAATTCCTTGGACATGATGGACATGAGCAGAACTTCGAGCCGTTCCATGGAGAGGTTTTCGATCTTGTCCTGGATGAGCTTTCTGAAATCCAGGGAAGTCTCCAGTTCGCTTGTGGCGGTTTCAAGCAGGCCAGGCACGATGCGGTCCAGTTCCTTGTCCAGCAGGGCCTTGATCTTTTCCATCATGGGGCCGTCCAGAAACATGGCGATCATGGGGTTCAAGGTTCCCAGACGCTTGGACAGGAATTCGGCGAATCCGTCCTGGATCCTGTCCTTGAGCTTGGCCGCGAATTCGGGGCGGCGCATGACGTTCTGGATGTCGTCGTGGGAGAGAAGCTCGCCCTCGATGACGGCGGCCAGGTTCATGGCCAGCGCTTTTTGCCTTTTGGGGAAGATGCCCTGCACCGTCAGGCTGCCGATCTGCACCGGGCGGCGCGGGTGAAAGAGCATCTTGATGGCGATGAAGTTGGTGATCCAGCCGATAAAGGCGCAGATCAGGGTCGAAAAGCACAGTTTCAAAAGCATGGGAATCTCCGGATCGCGAATTCAGGCCCGACGAGACGGGCCACGTTTCTACTCGGCGCTGGGCGGGACCTGCTGGTCCATGGTGCGGGGAATGTCGTTTTTGAGCGTGCTCTTGATCTGGGCGGTGAAGGCCGCAAGACCCTGGATCTGGATGCCGTCCAGCATCTCGGCTTCGGACTCGATCTTGGAGCAGGCCTTGGCGCTGGACCAGATCAGGTGGATGCCCGCAGTCTGCTTCACGCCTGCCGCGTTGGCCAGTTCGATGACGGCCATGGCATTCGAGCGGCGGACCTGCTTTTTGACCTGGGCAGGCAGGGCCGGGACCTTGAGCAGGTCGTTCTTGGTCAAAAACATGTAGGTCAGGCTCATGCTCGGGCTGGACATGGCCTGGTTGCGAAAACCCGCGTCCACGCTCACGCCCTGTTCCTGGGCGGATTTGATCATGTGAAACAGGTCCCCGGCGATGCTCTGGGCATAGTTCTTTTCTGTCATGGTAACCTCGTGTTGATGGTGCCGGGATTCCAACCGTCCCGGCCCCGGCTCCCTTACACGAGGCCCCGCCGTCAGGCAAGATGCGGGTCAGGAGAAGGTGCGCCCGTCCCAGGCCCATTTGCCGGGTTCCGCATCCCTGAAGACGATGTAGATGCGCGGGCTTTCGATTCCAGTTTGCGCCTGGATCATTTCCGTCAAGTCCCCGGCCAGCTTCCCGATCAGGTCGTCCTTGAGCCCAAGGGCGCTCAAGGTCATGTGCGCCACGGGCTCCTCGTTGCCGCCGAAGAACATCGGCACGTCATCGTTGATGATGACCATCATGTAGGTTTCGGCCTTGCAGAGCCCCGTGCAGACACAGTCGGAAAGAGAGCGCATGAGCTTGTTTTTGTCCTGGACGCGAATGTTGGTCGTAAGTTCAAGGCAGGGCATGTTTCCTTCTCCTCCTGAATTATTGCACCACCCAGACGGTGCAGTCCTTGGCGAGATGCGTGACCTTGGTGGTCACGCTGCCGAAAAGAAACTCCTCGGCGCGGGACACTCCTCGCCGGCCGATGACCAGAGTCCCGAAATCGCCCTGCTGCTGGACCTGCAGGATGTCGCGGGCGATGGACGTGCCGATGCTGCACTGCTGCGCGGCGGGGTTCACCGGGGACTGGCAATGCGGAACATAGGAGATGGTCACCGCATCCGGCGCAATGCCCTGTCCGGTCAGATTGGACTTGGCCTGCTGCAGGAAGGTGCGGATGCGCAGTTCCTGGGCCTGGCCGGCCTCGACCCAGGAGGCCTCGTCCGGATACAGGTCGCGGTTGGGCGGACGCTCGATATAAAGGACCGTGATCGAAAAGCCCGTACTTCCTCCGAGCAGTTCGGCGACATAGGTCACGGCGCGGGCCGCGTTGTCCGAAGCGTCCACGGCGATGAGAATTTTCTTGGGGTTCATGTTCTCTCCTTAACTGTTGATTCGCCCGCGACGGATTTCGTCGATGCAGGGCGCAAGATCTTCAAGCATTTCTCCGATATTGAAATAGAACACTTCGGAGACGGAGGAAAAGTGCATGAGCACGTTGTTCAACGCATGGGGCACATAGGGATATACTTTGCGCAGGTTGGCCAGCCGGTGCTTGAAAAGCAGGGAGAAGTCCGCCGCTTCCAGCGAGACATCCGTTTTGCCGTCAAAATCCGGGCGAGGTATGTTGAAGGTGGTGCAGAATTTCTTGCCGACCAGAAACAGAAGCAGATTGCCAAGGCCGAAGATGTCCAGACCGAACGGGTTTTCCTGGAATTCGTAGGTGTAGTCGAAATCAATCCACACGTAGTTGCCCGTGCCCTGCTCAATCCACAGGTGGTCGCGGCGGATGTCGCCGTGGTTCTCGCCGTGCTTGTGCAGGAATTCGATGGCGCGGCAGGCTTCGACGAACTTGTCCAGGATGTCCGGCAGCATTTCGAAGAAATAGGTCTTGTGATCGGCTTCCAGGCGGTCGATGTGCAGGGACAGAAGCTCGCCCTTGACCACATCGAGGACACGCACGTTGTTTCCGACCGCGTCGTCGTGGGAGTAGCCCTGCATGAAGCGCATGTCTCCCCTGACCAGATCAAGGATGCGCGCCTCCTTGCGCGGGCTGCGAAAGCATTCGATCTCCATGCTGCCCATGGACACGGGAAAACGCTCATAAAAGACCAGCTTCAGGATCTTTCTTTCTCCCGTGGACAGCTCCCGGCAACGTTTGACCCAGTATTTGGGGTCTTCCACGCCGAAGCTGCGTTCCTTTTCGTCCCGCAGCACCAGGAAATATTTGCCATCCAGATCAATCACATCGCCATACGTGATGTTCATGAACTCCGAGGTGTCGGTGAGCAGCTGTCCGGCCCGCTTGCGCGGGAAATCCGGGTCGAAGCGGCTGATGATTTCATAGGCATTGGTCATGCGCGTCTCCTGCTTCTTGCCCTAGGCGTGGTTGCGCAACTTGAGTTCCAGGGGATGGGGCCGCAGATACGTCTGGTCCTGAAGGTAGAACTCCTCATATTTGAGCACATAGTGATTGAGCAGGGTCACGGGCACGATGAGCGGCAGGAAGCCGCGAGCATACTGGTTGATGAGTTCGAGCAGCTCCTGCTTTTCGTCCGGCAGCAGTTCGTTCTTGAAATAGCCCATGATGTGCTGCAGCACGTTCCTGTGCTTGGGCGGCGTGGCCTTCATGCGCATGGCGGTCATGAGGTGCTCGTGGTAGTTCTTGAAGAGTTGCTCCTTGGGCATGGCCTTGCCGCCCGCCACCAGCCTGCCCATGGCACGGTAGATTTCGGGGCTGTGAGCCAGGAGCTGGAGCTTGTGCCGGGTGTGAAAGGTGATCAGATTGCTTAAAGTCTGCCCGGATTTGATCATGTCGCGGTAGCGGCGCAGCACGAAGATGCGGTCGATGAAATTTTCGCGCAGGTGAACGTCGTGCAGGCGTCCCTCCTCTTCGACCGGGAGCAGGGGGAAGTGCTGCATGAACATGCGCGCGAAGATGCCGACGGATTGCCCGGCGAGGTTGCCTGATTCCGAATAGACCTTGACCCGCTCCATGCCGCTGGATGGGGATTTGCTCTTGAAAATGAAGCCGCACAGGTTTTCGGACTCCAATTCGGCCAGACGGCCGGCGGCCCATTCCTGCATGCGCCGGGTGTGGTCGACGCGGGTTTTCTGGGTCAGAAGTCGCGGGGACTCGGGATCGCCCACCAGACGCAGGGCTTCACGTGGAATGGGCAGGCCGCATTCCACCTCCGGGCGGACCGGAACGTATTCCACATATTCTCCCAGGGTTTTGGTCAGGAAGGGGTCGTGCTTGTGCCCTCCGTCGTAGCGGACCTTGTCCCCGAGCAGGCAGCGGCTGACTCCCAGCCGGATGGGTCGGTTCATGATATTCTCCTTGCCGGGCCCGCAATTCCGTGGCGGCATGCGTCGGCTCCGGTTGTTTTTTTTAAATATTCCCCAATTGCCGCCCTGCTGTCCAGGATAGCGCGAAGATTTACAAAATCATCATCCAAGACCGATGCGGGTCAGTTTCTGGAAATTGTTGACCAGGCAGTAGCTGTCAACTTTTAGCTCCATGACCGCGCTGTCGGACGCTGCCGCGAAGGCGCTCAGATTCGGGTGCCTTCTTGAAAAGAGATTCACCGCCTTGTGCCTGCGTTCTCCGTCGAGTTCCGTGGCGAACGCGGTCACCGTCAGGGCCTGCGCGCTGGCCGGATCGGACGGATCGTTGCGGGCTGTGCTTACCAAAAAGGAGACATTTGGGTTGGAGCTCATGTTGTCGTATTTCGCGGTTTGGCGCGGGGTTACGATGATCAGGGTCCGCAAGTCATGGGTCGCGGCAAAGGCCATCTGGCTGCACAGAGGTATGTCCATGAAGGAGGTGGCCAGAACCCCGGAGCGTTGTTCACCAAGAATGGTCTCCAGGGTTTCGCGGATGCCTGGTTCGGCGATGGTGGTCTCCACAAAGTTCGGTTGGGTCATCAAAGTCGGCATTGTGAGCCCTCCTTGGGCGGGGTGATGGGTCCGGAAAGAATTTTTCCGCCGATCTTGCGGGCCAGCGCCGTGAGCATGCCCCGAAAGAGCGGCCCATGCACGGGTATGAGGGGGTACCAGTACACGATGCCCCACAATCCCCGGGGCAAGAAGCGGGCGCGCAGGGTCACTTTGGTGCTCCCTGGGCGTTCTTCTTCCACATCGAACTGGAGCAGGGCTTCGCCCGGCAGTTTCATTTCGGCGAGCAGGCGCAGTCGGCGGTTTTCCTCGACGACGAGCACCCTCCAGAAGTCCAGGGCGTCGCCGACGCGCAGTTTATCCGGGTCGCGCCGCCCGCGCCGCAGACCCGGGCCGCCGATGAGCTTGTCGCATATCCCCCGGATTTTCCACATCCAGTCGCCGTACATCCAGCCTTCGTCCCCGCCGAGGCGGGTGATGGCCTTCCAGACCTGGGCCGGGGTGGCGGCCAGGGTCAGGGTATGCGCCGACTCCAGCACCGTGCCTCCGGCGTAGGGCGCGTCGCCGCAGTCTATCCATTCCGGCACGCGTTGCAGGCCCGCGTCGGACCAGCAGGTTTCCACTTCGTGGCGGACCGTGCGTTCGAGCGCCCTGCCGATGGCCTCTTCGCATGTGAGCAGGCGGGTCGGAACAAGCTCACGGATGCTGTTTTCCCGGCATACGACCTTGTTGCGCAGGCCTTCCGCCAGGGGGCGCGACAGGCTGGCGGGAACGGGCGTTACCATCTGAATCCAGTAGGAGGAGAGCTTCGGCGTCAGGACGGGCACCGGTATGATGAGGCGCTGCCGCAGTCCGGCCGCGCGGGCGTATATGTCGAAAAGGTCTCGGTAGCTCAGGATGTCCGGGCCGCCGATGTCCATGGTGCGCCCCGCCGTCTCGGGATTTTCGAGACATCCGGCCAGGTATTCGAGCACGTTGGTCACGGCGATGGGCTGGCACAGGGACTTGACCCAGGCCGGAGTGATCATGACCGGGAGGCGGTCCACCAGATAGCGCAGGATCTCGAAAGACGCGCTGCCCGAACCGATGATCATGGCCGCCCGCAGCCAGGTCAGGGGGACCGGCCCGCTGCCAAGGATCTCGCCGACTTCCATGCGCGATTTGAGGTGTTCGCTCAAATCCTTGTCCATGTCGCCAAGGCCGCCCAGATAGATGATCCGTTCAAGACCGGCCTCCTTGGCCGCGTCGCGCATGATGATGGCCGCGCGTTTGTCGCGGTCCTCGAAATTCTTCACGCCGGGGTACATGGAATGGACCAGATAGTAGACAGCGTAACATCCGCGCAGGGCCTCTGTCAGCGCAGGCTGGTCCAGGGCGTCGGCCTGGGCCAGTTCCACGTTTTCATGGGCCGCGAAAGGCCTGCACCGCAGCTTCTCCGGATTGCGGCCCACGGCGCGCACTCTCCAGCCCCGCTCAAGCAGGGTCGCGACCAGGCGGCCTCCGATGTAGCCGGTGGCTCCGAGCACGGCGACGATGCGGTTGTCTTTCATTCCACAACTCCTGATAATGTTTGAGGTTACAGATAGTTCCTTCCCGGCGTCTGGCAACCGTCTTTACTCTCGTTCCCAGGCAACCTATTGTTTCCGCATAGCCCTTGAATATTTCATACTGACGAGGTTTTCATGAATATACATGTATTTCGGGATGGTGGCGAGTTGAAAGATGCCGTGTTGCTCATGTTTCGCTCCGAAGGAAAGGGTTGGAGCGAAGCGGATCGGGAACTTGCAGGGCTTTTTGGCCTTGATCCCGCGATTTTATTTTCGGGCAAGGCCGGACGGACCCGCCTCTGCTCCGCGTCTGGCGGGTCGTGCCTGCTTGTGGGACTCGGCAAGGCCGACGATCTTGATCTGGACGGATTTCGCGCTGCCGTGGGCACGGCTGTTCGCGCCGCCGCCAGTCAGGAGCTTTGCTCCCTGGCGGTGGATTCCGAACACCTGGACCGGCTGGAACTGGCCGATGACCTGACTCTTGAATGCGTCGTGGCGGCGCGGCTGGCCAGCTATCGTTTTGTCGACTTCAAGTCCGATCCCGGCGAGGAGGACTGCCCCAAGACCCTGGCCGTCTGGAGCCGTGACGAGGACATGCAGATGAAGGTGGCCCGGGCGCTGGCCGTGGCGGAAGGCGTGGCCCTGGCCCGCGATCTGGTCAACACTCCGGCCAACGTAGCCACGCCCGAGCATCTGGCCGGCGTTGCCCGTGACCTTGCCGTCCGGTTCGGGTTTGGCGTGCAGGTTTTCGGCCCCGATGAGATCGTCGGGATGGGCATGGGCTCCTTTGCCTCGGTTTTTCGTGGCAGCGACACTCCGGCCAGGTTCATCGTGCTCGATTCGGCGCCGGGCAGCGAGGCAAGGCCCCTGGTCTTCGTGGGCAAGGGCGTGACTTTCGACACTGGCGGCATCTCGCTCAAGCCGTCCGCGAAAATGCACGAGATGAAAGGGGACATGGCCGGAGCAGCCGCGATTCTGGGGCTGTTCATGGCCTTGGGCCGGTCAGGTGAAAGCCCCCGGCGGGTGGTCGGGCTGCTGCCGTGCACGGAGAATGTGCCGGGCAGCAAGGCCACCAAGCCCGGTGACGTGGTCACGGCCATGAACGGCAAGACCATCGAGATCCTGAACACCGATGCCGAGGGCCGCCTCATCCTGGCCGACGCCCTGGCCTACAGCGCGCGCTTCGAGCCCGAGATCCTGGTCGATCTGGCCACCCTGACCGGGGCCTGCCTCGTGGCCCTGGGTACGAAGGTCGCGGCGGTATTCGTGACCACGGCCGAGCTTGATGGACGCATTCGCGAAGGCGGCAGCCGCGTGGGAGAACGCTACTGGCCCATGCCCCTGTGGGCGGAATACGGCGTGCCCCTGAAAGGCGATGTGGCGGATCTGAAGAATATCGCCACCCGGGAGGGCGGGGCGATCTACGCGGCCATGTTCCTGAAGAACTTCGTGCCCGAAGGCGTGGACTGGGCCCATCTGGACATCGCGGGTCCGGCCTGGACGGATGAGAATGCGTCCATTTTCAGGCCCGGAGGAACCGGGTTTGGCGTGCGGACGTTGTGGGAGCTGATTGGTGCATATGCCGGGGAGGAGGGGGAGACGGCGCTTTAGGCGCTGGGTGGAGTTGGAGACCGAGTTGGAGTCGGAGGAAGAGTTGGAGCCGGAAGAAGAGTTGGAGCCGGAGGAAGAGTTGGAGCCGGAGCTGGCGCTTGGCTGGTGGGCGCGTGGCCGGGCCTGGTCGGGGACGCTTGATGCCAGGGCGGAAGGGGGGAATGGAAAGATCGCGGTCACAGCTGCCATTTGTCCATTCCTGGTAACACCGAGCCGCCCCGCCTCCACGTCATCCCCGCGCAGGCGGGGATCCAGGCATTCCTGATAACGTCGAGCCGCCCTGCCTCCGCGTCATCCCCGCGCAGGCGGGGATCCAGGCTCTTTTGGCAGCGCAGCAAAAATTCAGCGGAGCGTAATCTCATGCGCCTTTTCATAGGCATCCCCCTTCCCGGCGAGTACGCGCAAATCATTCGCCAGATCCAAGCGGCGTGGAAAAAGCGTCTGGCCTCGAAGGTGTCGTGGGTGCGGCCGGAACTGGCTCATGTGACGCTCAGGTTTCTGGGCGAAGTGGATGAGGACAAGGTGCCGGCCATTGTCCAGGCAATGCAGGAAGCGGCCCGGGGGAGCTTTGCGGCGCAGGGGGGAGCGGGCGGCTTTTTTCCTGCCGTGGGCGCGCCGCGTGTGGTCTGGGTCGGTTTGCGGCAGGGACGCGAGGAATGCGCGGCGTATTTTGAAAAGCTTGATGAAGGATTGGCTCAGGCCGGTTTTTTGGCCGAGTCGAAACCTTTTTCCCCGCATCTGACCGTGGCCCGGGTCAAGACTGCGGCCCGAAATGATGAGTGGTCCGCTCTGCTCGTCGATTTGAAGAAGGATTGGCCCGCGTTTACGGTGAGCCATGTCGTGCTCTGGCAGAGCATCCTCAAGCCTTCCGGGCCGGAGTATCGAAGAGTGGCGGAAGTGGAACTTAAGGAATGACTGCAAGGCGCAGTCCGGAGGGCATCTCCTCCGGGCAGCGCCTTGCAGTTGAATGCTTGTTATTGCTGTGGTTTGCCCATTTCACTGATGGCCGTGGCATAGGCCATGCGCAAGTTTTCAAGGTACTCTGGGTCGGCCTGCCCTTTCCAGGTGGTGACTTCCAGGAAGCGTTTGGGGATCTTTACTCCCATGGGGTCGAAGCCGCCCGCGATCCGGGCCTGCCAGCGCAGTTTCTGGATGGAGGCCGCCGCGTCATCCAGGCCGTCGGCCAGGTTGCTGCCGCCGAGCACGGTCAGGCATTGGCGCAGGGTGTCCGGGTCATAGACCTTGCGGGCGAAGAGACAGGCCACCATCGAAGTCAGGATCACCCGCTCGCGTTCGTCCTCCAGCAGAAAGGCCAGGGCCTTGTCCACGTCCTTGGGCGCGCTCGACTGGTCGTAGCTGTAGGCTCCGGTGTCCAGGTGCGAGTGCCGAAGGCCCAGGGACTGGGCCACGTAGAAGACCTCGCCCGTGGCGTATCCGGCCATCTCCTGGCCCAGCACGCAGGCGAAATCCTCGCCCCCGTAGTGTTTGGCCGCGACCATGGTTCCGGCCGCCAGAAGTTTCCAGAACTCGCTTGCCGCTCCGGCCAGCAGGTGCACGGCTTTGAGATATCCCCGGACTTCGCCGAAGCGCAGTTCGATCCCGGTCTGTTCCGTCGTGACCACGCCCTTTTCAAGCGCCTCCGTGGCCCAGGCCAGGGCCACGCCGCCGCTCATGACATCGAGGCCCGCCTTCTCCACCTCGTCCATGACCGTGAGCACGTCCGGGGCGTGGGTCAGGCCGAGCATGGAACCCGTGGCGAAGATGGGCTCGTAGTCGTACCCTACCTGCCGGTAGAGATACTGGTTGTCCTTGTCGAATTTCTCGCGCACGAAGCCGATATGGATGCAGCCCACCGGACAACCCGAGCAGGCGGCATTGCGCAGCAGCGTGTCGTCGGCAAAGCGCTCGCCCGTGATGCCTTCGATGCCGGGGTCCGAGGTGGCCTGCAGGTTGCGCCAGGGCAGGGCTTTCAGCTCGTTCAGCGCCTCCAGGTTCGAGGCGGTGCCGAGATTGTGATACTTGCGCATCATGTCCGTGTCCGTGACCTTGCGGAAGATGTCGGCGTTCAGGGCTCCGTATTCCTTGCCCTCGGGCAGGTTCTGGGAGCCGTTGCCCTCGATGGCGATGGCCTTGACGTTCTTGGCACCCATGACCGCCCCTCCGCCGAGACGGCCGAAATGGCGATAGGTGTCGACATTTATGCAGGCCATGGCCGACTTGTTCTCTCCGGCCGGACCGATGCGCATGATGGTCCGGTGTCCGGAGCCCTTGAGGATGCGGCGCAGGAGCTTGCCGGTGGTCAGGGCGTCCTTGCCCCACAGGTATCCCGCGTCCATGAGCTCTATGATGTTGGCGCCCAGATGCAGAACCGTGGGCCTTTCGGCGCGGCCGACGATGACCAGGGCGTCCAGCCCCGCGAAACGCAGGGCCAGGGCGCTGCGCCCGCCAGCGTGGGATTCGGCGTACTGGCTGTGCAGGGGCGATGTGAAGGCGCAGACGGTCTTGCTCATGAGCGGAAAAAATCCGGTCAGGGGGCCGATGCAGAAAATAAGGGGCTGCTCCGGATCATCCCAGGCCATGCCGGGCTTTGCGTAATCGAGATGAAGTTTGGCGGCCAGACCCGATCCGCCGATGAATGTATCCACGCCTGGCATGGAGCGGATGGTGGATCGGCCCGTGGACAGGTTGACTTCCAGGATCTTGAAGGTATCGGCGATCATGATTCCACCTCCTGCATTTCCAGACAGTCATGGGGGCAGAATTCCACGCAGTTGCCGCAGTGGATGCAGACATAGGGCCTGCCCTCGCGATCCTGGGCGATGGCGTCCACCGGGCAGGCGGCGACGCACTTGCCACACTGGATGCAGAGTTTCTTCTGCTGGGTGACTCCGCCGCCCTTGCGCTGCTTGAGGCTGCCCGTGGGGCAGGCCGCCGCGCAGGGGGCAGGGTTGCAGGCCAGACAGACCTTGGCCAGAAAGCCGGTGGAAAGGCCGCCGGAGGACAGAATGCGGATGCCGGCATTTTCCCAGGACAGACATTTGTGGACCACGCGGGCGCATGCCAAGGAGCATGAATGGCAACCGATGCATCGGTCCATGCGGGTCGCGACGAGTTGTTTCATAAGTGCTTTCCTGTGAAAGGGGTTCCAAAAAAATAAAGGTATGTGTCTTTGGCGCGATTGTGAAGGGGTGAGCGGGTGGTTTACAAGCCGGGACAAACGTGAAAGCGAGAAGCGGCACAGGAGGTGAACGTGGCGGAACGTGTTTTTTCCATCGTGACCAGACCGGATACGGGACTGGAACTTTTCGAGATCATTCAGGATCATGTCCGCGAACTGCATGGGCGCGGCATGGCCAGAACAGTGGGCTACGAGGTCATGAGCAACGGCCGGGTCATCCTCTTGAAGGTCCGGGGCCCGGAGGAAGATGTCATGCCTTCGGACGAAACCCTGGAGTCCGTGCTGGACGACGCTTTCGTGGCGCGGCTTGAAGCCCTGGCCCAGGAACTGGTTGACGGATTTCATGTGCCGTCTTTTGCCCACTGCGCTTCGGAGTCGGGTGAAGATTGATGGCGGGGGATGAGCCCCCTGGTTTGAAAGTGAAGATTTGAGAGTGGATTCGGACGGCCCTGATCAGAGCCGTCCGATTTTTTTGAGCTGAATTTCAAGGCACGACAAGGCTGCGGGGGTGATCCCGGAAATGCGTCCGGCCTGACCGAGGGTGCGGGGCTGGATGCGGGTCAGTTTTTCGGTGACCTCGCGCGAGAGGCCGGGAATGCCTACGTAATTCATGTCTTCGGGCAGGGCCGTCAGTTCCATCTTTTCAAAGCGATCCACCAGCTCCTGCTGGCGGCGCAGATAGCCTTCGTATTTGGCCTTGATTTCGGCTTCCTCCAGCGCTTCCTCATCAAAGTTGTCCAGCTCCGGCCACAGTGGCGAGAGAACCTCGATGGTCAGTTCCGGCTGGCGCAGCAGCTCCTTGAGGCTGACCGACTTTTGCGGGATCGTGCCGCCCATGGCCTCGACCAGATCCCTGGTCGCGGCATCGGGGCGGACGCGGATGGCTTCCAGTCCGGTCATGATTTCGTTCACGGCCGCCTGCTTGCGGGTGAAACGCTGCCAGCGGCTGTCATCGACGAGGCCAAGATCGCGTCCGATGGCGGTCAGCCGCTCGTCGGCATTGTCCTCGCGCAGCAGGAGCCTGTGTTCGGCCCGGGAGGTGAACATGCGGTAGGGTTCAAGCGTGCCCTTGGTGACCAGATCGTCCACGAGCACGGCGATGTAGGCCTGGCTGCGGGTGAGGATCAGCTCGGGCTCTCCGTGCAGGGCGAGGACCGCGTTGATGGCCGCCCACAGCCCCTGTCCGGCCGCTTCCTCGTAGCCCGAGGTGCCGTTGATCTGCCCGGCCATGTACAGGCCGCGCACCAGCTTGGTTTCGAGGGTGGGCTTGAGCTGTGTCGGGGGGACATAATCGTATTCGATGGCGTACCCGGGTCGGATGATCTGGGCCTTCTCAAGGCCCGGAATGGACGCCACCAGCGCCTTCTGGATGTCCAGGGGCAGGCTCGTGGGGATGCCGTTGGGGTAGACCTCGTGACTGGTCAGGCCTTCGGGCTCGACAAAGATCTGGTGCCGGTCCTTCTCGGGGAAGCGGGCGATCTTGTCCTCGATGGATGGGCAATAGCGCGCTCCGGTGCCCTTGATGACACCGGTGAACATGGGCGAGCGGTCGAATCCGGTGCGGATTATCTCGTGGGTGCGCTCCGTGGTGTAGGTCACGAAGCAGGGCAGCTGCCGGAGTTTTATGCCGGGGCTGTCGAAGCTGAAGGGGCGGGGCGGGTTGTCTCCGGCCTGTTCCTCCATGACGGAATAATCGATGGACGATTTGAGCAGCCGGGGCACGGTGCCGGTTTTCAGGCGTCCAAGCTCGAAACCCAGTTCGGCAAGTCGCGGCGAGAGGCCGTGGCTTGCCGGGTCGCCCTGGCGGCCGCCGCTGAAACTGTCGAGGCCGACATGAATGAGGCCCTGCAGGAACGTGCCCGTGGTCAAGAGCGCCGCTCGGCAGGCAATGGTCTCGCCCAGGGTGGTCACGACGCCCGTGACGCGTCCGTCCTCTACGGTCAGGGACGCGACCGTCTCCTGGCGCACGAAGAGGTTCGGGCAGTTGAAGATGTCCTGCTGCACGACCCGCACGTATTCGGTGCGGTCGATCTGGGCGCGGCTGGAGCGCACGGCGGGGCCCTTGCGGGTGTTCAGGATGCGGAATTGGATTCCGGCCTGATCGGCCCATTTGCCCATCATCCCGCCGAGGGCGTCGATCTCCTTGACCATGTGGCCCTTGGCCAGGCCGCCGATGGCCGGATTGCAGGACAGATGTCCGATGCGGTCGGCGTTGATGGTCAAGAGAAGGGTCTGCATGCCCATGTGCGCGGCCGCCATGGCCGCTTCGCAACCGGCATGGCCGGCGCCCACGACAATGACGTCAAAGATATCGGGCACGGTCGGGATGGTCATGTGTTTATGCCTGGTCGTCGAAAAGAAGATGGGCGAACACCCGGGCGTCGGCGATGGTGGCCGTCATCGAAGAGTGCTCGTTGGGCTGGTGCGCCGTGTGCATGAGGGTGGACCAGCAGATGGCGGGAAGGCCCCGCTTGCGGAACGCCGCCGCCACGGTGCCGCCGCCGATCCCGATCACGCGCGCTTCAAGTCCGCGTGCCTTCTGAAGCGCGGCGGTCAGTCGTGTCACGGCCTCGCAGTCGACAGGCGTCGCCGGGGCGGCCTGTTCCGTGACCACGGGCGCGAAGGCGATGCGCACGTCCCGCTCGAGTTCCACCTCGTCGCAAATGGCCCGCACTTCCCGTTCGATATCTTCCAGCGGGTAGGTGGGCAGCACGCGGCAGTCGAGATGAAAGACGTCCTGGCCGGGGATGGTGTTCACGTTGGGGACGTTGGCTTCCATTTTCGTCGGAGCAAAGGTGGATACGGGTGGATCGAAAAGCGGATCGCAGGCGTCGAAGACCGTGTGCAGGCGGTTCAGGGCAAGGATCAGCGCCGAGGCTCCGACCAGGGAGTTGACTCCGGCTTCCGGGGTCGATGCGTGGCACTGCTTGCCCCGGACCGTGAACCTGAGCCAAAGCACGCTTTTTTCGGCGACCTCAATGGCCTGACCGTCCGGGGTGCCGAAATCCGGGATGACGATCAGGTCGTCCGCGGCAAAGACATGCGGATGGTGGCGCATGATGTATTCGATGCCATGCGTGTTGCCCGTTTCCTCGTCGGCCGCGAGCAGGATGCCGAGGGACAGGTCCGTTCGCACCTGGGCCGTTTCAAGGGCGCGCAGCAAGAGGAGCGCGCTGACCATGCCCTGATGGTTGTCTTCCACGCCCCTGCCGTAGATGAGGTCTCCCTCCTGACGCAGGACAAAAGGGTCGCCCTGCCACAGGGACAGGTCCCCTGTGGGCACCACGTCGGTGTGTGCGATGAGCCACAGCGTGCGCGGGCTTTTGCCCGGTCGCCTGATGATCAGGTTCGGGCGGTAGCCGCAGTCGACGGTATCGTCCGGAGCCTTGATCGTTTCCGCCTGGACGCCTGCAAACCGGGCCACATGATCGGCCAGGTACTCGACCTTCATTTTTTCACCCTGCCCCCCATTGGTCGGGCCAAGGGCGGGGATGGCCACAAGGTCGGTCTGCAACCGCAGCAATTCATCGCGGCTGTTTTCCAGGAGTTCTAGCACGGTGCTCAGCATGGTGGCGTCCTTCGGGGTTGTGGATGACTTCAAAAGTCACTTCTGCCCGGAATTTTGAAGAAAAAAAAGGCAGGAAAAACCTGCCTTGTACGAAGTCCGTGATGAAAGGCTTAACGACCTTTGGCTGCGCGCTTGGATGCCTTGAGCGGGTTGACCTTGGCCTTGCCCTTGCCGGGTGCGGTCTTGGTGTGGGTCGAGAAATTGCAGGTTCCCAGTCTCCACTTCGCTGCGGGCTGGGGATACGTTCCGCAAAATTTGGCGCTTTCGAATTCTTTGATCCGCTCGCAGCCTTCACACTGTTCCACAATCGGGTGCATTACAACGCCGTTGACCTGAACGCCTTCGTCGGTCTTGACGGCATTACTGAAATCTACTGCCATGAGGCTCCTCCATAATTTTGTCCTGAAATGCTGCCGCGTCTTCGGCCGGTGAAAATAGCGGCTTTACGCTGATCACCGGAAACTCGCTTTATTTTTCGAATCAAACATAAAAGTCAAGCTTTTTTTCTTTTTGCAAGATGCACCTTTCTTCCTCTGCCCAGGCTGCAAGCAGCTTTAGCGGTGTGCGTCTTTTTTGGCGCTTTCCGGAAGGGGTGCGTCCCGACGGAATTCTGAAAGCCTGACACAAAGAAACCAGAGCCTGCATGAGACCCTGGTTTCTGGTTTCGTGCGTCTGCCTTTTGGCCGTGAATCTACTGGGGCTTCTTGGGATCCTCAAGACTCAGGAAGGACAACTCGTCGTCATCTGACTTGCCCGAGGTCTTTTCCGGGGAATCGGTCCCGAAATCAAGGAGTATTTCTGTCTCCGGGGAAAATGAAGGCTTTTTGGCCGCAGAGGACTTGGAGCGTGGTTCATCATCCAGGGGTGCGAGCATTTCTTCGAGTTCCGGAATGAAAAGATCTTCGCGCTTGGGTTTGCTTGGAGCCGGAACCTGCGGGGCGGGCGGAGCGTCGAAGGAGGCGCTGAAGTCAAGCTCGACCATGTCTTCGGCAGGGAGCGTGTCCAGAAACAGATCTTCTTCCGGCTTGGGCGTCGGCGCTTTTTGCGCGGGAGCCGCTTCCCTGACCGGGACCTCGGTCATGGTGAAATCCAGATCCGGAAAGTTCGAGACGTCGATGTCGGTATTTTTTGCGGCGGCCGCGGCGGGTGGTGCGGCCAGATAGTCCCCGGAGGCGGCGCCTGTGTCGTTTGCTTGCGCATGGAGTTCGGTTTTCTGCGGTTTTGCGGAAAAATCGGGCTCGGGCTGTTGTGCGGCGGGTTCCTGCTTCAGCCAGTTGACTCCCGAGGCGGAGACCCAGTTCAGGTAAAGAGCCTTGCGGGATTCTTCCCAGTCTGCTCCGCACTTGGGGCATGCGCTGACGTGGTCGAAGGAGTGGAATTTACATTTTTTGCAGTACATGAGGTGTCCTGAATTGGCGTTGGTTTATGTTTGCGCATACCCCTGTACACTGGAATGCTTCTCTTATGCAAGCAGCCTGGCCATTGATGAAAAATGAAGTTGTGCGTATCAGGCTCCGTTAAATTATCAGGCATGTTGGGTGGGCTTGGACGGCTGGCACTCGGAAACAGACTTGTTCAAAGCTTGTCGAAGGCCGCCATATGCAACGCCCGCAAGCGAGAATTGTTCATGGAATCACAAAAAGAGGGAGGCGGGAAACTTTCGTTTCCCGCCTCGCGTAAAACCGAGATGACTAAAAACCAGATGCGATGTGATTCCGATCAGTTCGCCGGGCCTGTTCTGGGCCGGAGGTTGGCATCCATGTTGTCATTGTGACTGGAATAAACGCCTCTACAAGTCTGTTACCTGTGTTACCTTGGGAGTTTCCTTCCAACGCGCCTTTCAACCAACATTTTGTTTTTGGTTTCTGACCAACGCACCTCTTTCTTCAAAGCGAAAGATGTTCCCTAGGAATGTTTACAGCCGACACGCCTGTGATAGAGGTTTTTTCCTGATTTCCTTCCAACACGCCTCTGCAGTACAGATTTGGTTGTCGGTTTCTTTTGAACGTCACCTTGGAGACAATTGGAACCATTTCAATCCGCATGCGGCAGGTTCTTGATTTCACCTAGTACTGCAATGCAAGCGAAAGTCAAGATCTATTTCTTGCGCATCCTGTCGGCCATTATCTTGGTAGCGGCGGCGAAAATACCGCAGACGATGCCCATGAAGAAGGCCTTGACCGGCTCGTAGCCGAACCAGCTGGCGATCATGCCGATGGAGCCGCCGATGATGACTCCGCGCATGACGGCATGGCTTGGTGTGTTTTCGTTGGATCTGTCGCTCATTTTTCCTCGTACGCAAGCCTTTGTCAGGCCTTGTTTTTTGCATCCATCATCGCGTGAAGCTGATTCAGGATGCGTTTTTTATAGAATTGGACCACGTCTTCCTTGTTCATGATCATGTCCAGCTGCCTGGTGTGGATGAGGATGTGTCCCAGGATTTCAAGATGATTCTCGATGAATTTCTGGTCGCAGTCGTCCAGCCGGGCGAAAAGCGCGTCTTCGCGCACTCTGGTCCGGAAGTTGAATTCGTCGAGTATTTCTCCGACGAACTTCGCCCTGCGAACCTTGCGCTGGTGATCCGCAGCTCCGCCCTTGAACTGGAATCGGATGTAGTTTTCACGCGGTCTTGGCCCGGCCAGTGCCTCCACGGACGTGAAGTGATAGCCGAACCGCGACTGCAGGTTGCAGAAGTGTTTCGAGATCATGAAATAATTTCTTTCCGAGAACTGGGACGCCATGGCCGGTTCCAGGTTCCTGTTGGTCGCGGACTGGAAGAGCACCGACATGAAGCCCTTGCAGTCGATGCACGGGGGGCCATCCCAGGGATAGGCCACGATGCCGCGCCACAGCGCGAGCATGGGAACGGAGGTGATCTTGTCCAGCGGGATCATCTTGTCGCCGGTATCGCTGACAAATCCGTCCTCGAGATTGATGATCCACCATTGCATGGGCACGATGGTCTTGAGCTGTTTGCTCGACCTGGGAGAAAAATTGTGGTCGCGGCCGAAACTGAACATCTCCTGCACGGATTTTTCATGGCAGAAGCGGGTGATGTCGTGCAGCGTCTTACAGTTGGCCGGAGTGAAGTCGAGCCCGTCGGGGTCCAGAAGGTTCAGGGGGATGATGTGGCGGTTGACGCGCTGCAGCGTCTGGAAGACCGGGCTTCCTGCCATCATGTTCGGCCGCTGTGGCTTGCGGTCCAGGAGGGTTTCCTGGAGTCCGGCGTAGACCGCGCAGTTGTCGGCGTCGAGGGTGATTTCCTGGCCGGTTTCAAGGATGCTTGTGGCTGACGGGACGCCGAACAGGCCTGGGACCTTGAATTCCCTAGCCACGTTGGCCAGATGGCCGGCGACGCTGCCCTGCTCGGTGATGACGCCCTGGCAGCGGTTCAGGACGGCGGCCCTCTTGGGCGCGGCCTCCACGCAGACCAGGATGGCGTTGTCGGGCAGCACGAGGATGTCCACGTCCTTGCGGACGATGTGCACCACGCCGTGGGCTGTACCCGCACTGGCGGTCTGGCCTTCATGCACCAGGGGAGTCACCCCCGGGAGCAGCTCCGAAGCGGACTGATCCTGGCGAACTTCCAGCGGTCGTGTCTGCAGGAGGACGAGCCTTCCCTCCGGGGAATAGGCCCATTCGATATCCTGGGGGATGTCGTAATGCTTTTCTATGCGGACAGCCATGGTCGCGAGGTCCATGATCTGGGGGTCGCTCAGGGTCGGTTGCTCGCAGAGCGCCGGATCGACCGATACCCGGCAGACGCCTTCAGCGGCCGAACAGACCAGCGACGATTCCTTGCGCGGCACCTTTCTTTCAATAATTCGCGGCTGAGGTTCCTTTTCCACGATGAATTCGTCGGTGGTCGCAGTACCGTCGACCACGCCTTTGGCAACTCCCCAGGCGGAAGTGATGCGGACATGGGCACCCACGCCGTTCAGCGGGTTGGCCGTGTAGGCGACACCTCCGGCCTGCGAGGTGACCATGCCCAGACACCCGACGCACATCAGCACGTCATCGTCCCGGATGCCGAGCATGTAGCGGTAGGTCATGGCGTGAGCGGAATATTTGCTGGCAATGATTTCCTTGTAGCCATCGACAAGGCTGTCCCGGTCAAGATTCAGAAGGGATCTGTGCTGGCCGGCAAAGGATGCTCCGGCGCTGTCTTCGCCCAGGGCGCTCGAGCGCAGCGCCACGCGGACATTGGACCCTTCGCGTTCACAGAGTCTGTCGTAGGCACCGAGAATCGCGCTTTCGAGCTCGGGTGGAACCTCGGCTGCGAGGATCATGCCCCGGATCTTGGCGCACATTTCCAGCAGGGCGATGGGCTGATCCGTCTGCGGTTCTTCGTCCGGTTCGGGCGCTTGGGCGGCCCCGGCCGCGAAATGGGAGGCCATGGGGTGGCCAAGTACGAGGCAGTTGATTTCGTCCCAGAGACCAGAGTGCTGCATGAAGGTCATGTAGGCTTGGGCGGTGATGGCGAATCCGTCAGGGACCGGCACCTGCAGGGCATTGCGCAGCTCACCCAGGTTGGCCATCTTGCCGCCCACGTCGTCGATGTTGCGAGCCGTGATGCGATCCAGGTCGAGAATCAGGTCATTGCGGCGGGCGGTCTGGCGCAGGGAGAGTTCCTGCTGGATATTCTCCTGGATGGAGCGCATGGCGTCCCGCAGTCCGAGATACTTGCCCGGGGCCAGAAACAGGAGGTTTTCAACGATGGAAAAAACCTTGGCCGTGGCTCCGGTGACCCGCGACCTGAGGAAGTGCATGCCGAAATGCCGATGCCCCAGGGCCGCGCTTTCGAGGTCGGTCATGATGTCCAGGGCGGTGTTGTTGGCCGAGAGGAGCCGTCGAAAGGCCTGATATCTGGCCTTGAACTCGTCATCCTGTCCGCTGTCTTCCTCTTGCGGGGGCGGGGTAGGGGAAAAAAAGTTTCGGACGCGCTGCATCAAACTCATTCGTGCTCCATGCCGGGGTTCCCGGTGGCTGTATACCTATTGCAGGGAACGTTCGGTCAATCTCGTTGTCTTCTGACACAAAAGAAGCCCGGCCTGCAACGTTGGCGGACGGCCAGTCCCGCCAGGGGGACAGGGCAGGGAAGCGTTCAGTATCGAGGAAAGGAGTGGCCACCCTTGAAAAATTCATCGATTTTTCGGGAGACCTCCTCGTCATCGTCGAGGCGCAGATCGAGGCTGCGGATTGATGCCAACAGTCTCCCAAGGGTGGTCAGCCGGTCCAGAAAACGGCTTTCGTCATATTTGCGGATTTCCGCCTTGAGCGCGTCGCCGTTTTGGCTGACGCGGAATCCGAGCCGGCGCAGGATGCCGGCCAGGAGCGTGGCGCGGCGAACACGCTGAACGTATTCGGCGGCGCCGCCCTTGAAGGAGAAGGTGATGTAGTTGTCGTTGATGACCGGCCCGGCATAGGCGTCTATCGTGGCGAAGTGGTTGCCGAGCCGTCCGCTGAAATTGACGTAACTTCTTGATACGACGGCGTAACTCGCGGCCTCCGGGATGGCGCCGTCCTGGCCGCCAGCCACTTCGGGATGTGTCATTCCGTTCAGGAGTGCCTTCAGGGGCTCGCAGAGGAGTTCTTCTGTGCCGACTGTGGTGCCGCGCTCACGCGGCACGACGCCATCGCCCAGGTCGTAGAGGAAAATCTTGAAAGGCAACCCGGTGCGCAGTTCGTGGGCAGCGCTCTGCGCGTGCGGGAGTTCGTCCGAAAGCCGGAACATCTCGTGCATGGCCACTTCATGGCAGAAGCGGATGATGTCGTGCAGGGTTTGGCATCCCTCGGGCGTGAAATTTGGCATCTGCGGGTCGACCAGATTCAGAGGGATGATGAACTTCAGCGCCTCCTGCAGGGCCTTGTAGACGGGACTGCCCTTCATGAGATTGACGGGTCTTCGTTCCGAGAGGATTTCCTGGACCCGGCCTGCGTAGACAACCCCGTTGGTTGCGTCGAGGGTGACTTCCGTCCCGTGTGCAAGAAGATGGGTTGCGCGGCCCACATCCACGAGCGTCGGGATGCCGAATTCGCGAGCCACGGAGGCCATGTGTCCCGTGGCGCTGCCGATGTCCGTGATGATGCCGGCGACCTTGCCCATGGCGGCCACATAGGCCGGCGATGTCTGTCTTGCGACCAGGATTGCACCTTTTGGTATGTCATCGAGGGCGTGATCGGACTGCACGGAATAGACCATGCCTGAAGCCATCCCAAGGGCCGCCGGTTGGCCGCCGCACAGGAGCGGGGTCCGACCGGGTACGAACTCGCAGCATTCGGCCCGGTCGGTTCCCTCGGCACGCATCAGCGGCCTGGACTGCAGGACGAAGAGGCGGTCTTCATGGTCGAGGGACCACTCCACGTCCTGGGGCATGCCGTAGTGTGCTTCGAGTCGCAGGCCGTATTCGACCAGGGTACGGACCTGATCGCCTGACAGGCAGGATCGTTTCCGGTCTTCGTCGGGCACTTGCCTTGAGACGATACCACCCTGGGGCAGAATGGTGAAGGCCGAGGTTTTGTCTCCTGTCTCGGCGGTGACGGTTGTTCGGTCCGTGCGCCGGATGCGCCAGAAGTCAACATGCGAGGATCCGTCGACGACGCTCACCCCGAGTCCCCAGGCTGCCGAGAGAAGCACATCGTCGCTGTGGGCGGAGTTTGGATCAATGGTGTAGAGCACGCCGCTGGCCTTGGCCTGAACCATGTTCAGGACCAGAACACTCATCATCACGTCCTGCTCCGAATAGCCTTTGGAACGACGGTAGAAAACGGCCCGGGCGGTGAAGGCGCTGGCTACCACGGCGCTCCAGGCCCGCGGGAGGGCGAAGGGGGTGGCGCCAAGAACGGTCGCGTGCTGGCCGGCGAAAGAAGCATCGGAATCCTCGCAGACTGCAGATGAACGCACGGCCAGACGCACGTCGGGGCCGAACCTGGACACCATGCCTCGCGCCTGCTCCTGCAGTGCCTTGTCCAGGTCAGGGGGCAGAGGCGCAATCATGATTCTTTCGCTGGCTTTGGCGCAAATCCGCTCCAGGGCGCCTATGTCCGTGATGTCGATTCCGACAAGTTGGTGCCGGAAAGTTTCGAGAATCCCGGTATGCCCAAGGAAAAGGGCTGCTGCCGAAGCCGTCACGGCGAAGCCCGACGGCGTCGGCAGGCCGAC
This sequence comes from Desulfomicrobium macestii, assembly GCF_014873765.1. Classification (NCBI taxonomy): domain Bacteria; kingdom Pseudomonadati; phylum Thermodesulfobacteriota; class Desulfovibrionia; order Desulfovibrionales; family Desulfomicrobiaceae; genus Desulfomicrobium; species Desulfomicrobium macestii. The sequence goes on from NZ_JADBGG010000001.1 coordinate 27,420, forward strand.
ACGGTTGCGGACCTCGCCGAGGTTCGCGGCCTTGCCACCCACTTCGTCCAGGTTTTCAAGAGAGATTGCATCAAGCGGCAGGACGAGGTCCTGGCCGTCGAATGTCCGCTCGCGCAGGAGGGCGCGCAGGGCCGCTCCGCCTACATGCTGCAAGCGCCCGAAGAGAGTTGTGAATCGCCCCTTGGCCAGTGCGTTCATGTCTTCAATCAGGGAACAGCCGTGCTCGAGCAGTCCTCGCATGTGCACCAACGCATCTTCCTGGGTGAAGGAGCGGCCTTCATAGACCATGCGCTCGAGCCAGGCCATTTCCTCGAGGATGTGGTTGTTGCTGGCCAGCAGACTTTTGAAGAAACGATACTTTCGTTTCATCTCCGGATGGGCGTCGGGAGCTGCGAGGTTCCTGCCGGTCGTCGTCTTCACGGCAGCGACCGCCGGAAGATCCGAAGGCGCTCGGCCAGCCGGATCGGTTGCGGGGGGGTCGGTCTGCGCATGAACCAGTTGCATGCGACATGCGCCAGATTTCCAGAGCGAATTCTCATGGCGTTCTCGTCAGTTGATGAACGGTCGTGCTTCAAGGGGAAGCTCGACTGTTATGGTAGTGCCCTGCCCGGCAGTGCTGTCAACGGAAATCCTTCCGCCGATACGCTGCAGGATGCCATGGGAAATGGATAGCCCGAGGCCTGCGCCCTTGCCGGGTGGCTTGGTGGTGAAGAAGGGATCGAAGATCTTGTCGAGGTTCTCGCGGGGGATGCCGAAACCCGTGTCGCGAACTTGCAGACGGACGCCGCCTCCTTCCGAAGGGGCGGTGGAAATGGTGATGGGTCCGCCTTCGGGCATGGCGTCCATGGAGTTGTTGATCAGGTTGATAAGCAGCTGGCGCAGGAGGGCGGGTTCGCTGAGAATGACGGGCAGCCGCGAGGCGAGTTCCTCTCGGATTTCAATGTTTCGCTGCGATGCTTCACGGCGTCTCAAGGCGGCAACGTCGGTGACGAGAGTGTTCATTTCCACGTCGCGAATCGTGCCGTCGGTCTTGCCGCCAAAGCTGAGGAGTTTGTGAGTGATCTCGCGGCTGCGAGCCGTTTGAGTCACGATCTGGCGAAGGGATTCCCTGAGTTCTCCGGCGTCGGGATGGTCTTTGAAAGAATCACGCCGGAGCAGGTCCTGCATCCAGCCCGCTTCCTCTCCGATGATGGCCAGGGGGTTGTTGACTTCGTGGGCGATGCCCACTCCCAGTTGACTGATGGCGTCGAGCTTCTGAACCTGCAGTTCACACTCCCGCAGACGGCCAGAGTCCGTCTCCATCTCTTCCTGGAGCGTCGTGAACTTCTTTACCGCCCGCAGGGACGCCGCGCCCAGGACAAGCAGGCAGATGACGGCCAAGGCCGCGAAGCGTGTCATGGTGTGGTGCAGGGTCTCGGAAATCTCCCTGTTGTCGCGTTGGGTTACGAGCAGCCAGCCGGGAAGGTTGTCCAGGGGGAGCGCGACGTAAAGCAGAGTGGTGCCGGACCATTCGCGCCGGGCAATCTTGGTGACACCGGAGTCCTTAGTGACCAGAGAGCCGTCGACACGGTCCAGGATGCCTCCGTGCAGGACGGCCCTGGTCTGCAGGATTCCCGCATCGTTGACGAGGAACGTCTCGCCGGTGCGTCCGAGGCGCTCGCGGTCGAGCAGGGAACTGAAGAGGAAGGCGTTGACGGAAAGTCTGACGGTTGCCGAAGACAGGTCCGTCCCTTCGCCTATGGCGATGAAAAAGCGCGGTGTTCCGTCCTTGCCGGCCTGAACATCGGTGACGAGGAGACCGCTTTCGGTCCGTGAGGCTGGCGGCAGTTCCTGCGGCAAGGGTTGGCCGGCCATGACCCTGCTGCCAGTTCCGGAATCCATCACGTCCATGCCGTCAATCCAGTCCATGGAGTGGCCAAGGGAAGTGAAGGCGTGCTGCAGTTCCTCCGCGGACATCTTACCGGAACGTTGAAGCAGCATCCCCAAAAGAGCCCCGGCCGAATCCATGCTGTACTCTACCCTGGCCCTTCCTGCTTCCGCGACGACGGCGAGTTGCGATTCGGCGGCACGGCTGTGTTCGGTGTCAACACTTTTGAGTGCGTAGACCAGAACGCATACGGCGACGAGAAAGGCCGGGGCCACGGTGAACAGGACGATCGCGTTTTTGAGCCGTTTTCTGTGCATTTCCAGACGTTGAGGAGTCATCTGCCCACCGTGCCGTTTGGCGGTTTGGGTTGTTGCTGCGGGTCGTTTTTGGAAAAAAACCGGGAAGACGGGTACCTTCCCGGTTTTGTTTAGGATTGAAGAAACGGTTTCGCAACCATGAATCAGTAGAAGCCGATCAGGGGCCAATACACCAGTACGCTGATGGTCGCGACGAGAAGCAGGGTCAGACACCACGGGACCGCGACCTTGATGAACTCAGCCTGCGAGAAATATCCCGTGCTGTAGGCGATGATCGTCGGAGGGCAACCAATGACGAGCATGATGAACGAGGTGGTCATGGGGGATAGCATGGCCACGGCCTTTGGAGAGAGGTTCATCATTTCCGCCATGGGCAGGGTGATGGGCAAGGTCAGGGCCACGGCCGCGGAGTTGCTCATCAGGCTGGACAGGAATGAGCCGAAAAAGCCGATTCCGTAGAAGACCGCAAACGAAGGCTGGCCTTCAAGCAGCGGCAGACAGACCTCAGCCAGGTATTTGCCCGCTCCGGATGTGAGCATGGCTCCGCCCAAGGATACACCGGCACCGAAGACGATCCAGGACTCCCAGGGGAATTTGTCGCAGATGGTCTTGAATGAAATGAACTTTGGGCCGCAAAATCCGGCCAGGGCCAGGGCGGCGGGGACGCTGTAGTGTAGTCCGGTCAGGTCCGAGAATGTCCACAGCAGGAAGGTCACTCCGAAGATGATGGTAACGCCGAGTTCTTTTCCCCGCATGGAAGGCATTTTTTCGATTCTCACCTCGGCCGGGAGTTCTTTTTCCTTGGGCCGGAAAATCATCCACAGGACGCCCCAAGTGGTGACGGCGGTCAGGATGCAGATGGGGAACTGGATGACGATGTACTCCAGGAAGCCGATGGTCGCCTCGTGACCCGCGTCTCGCGTGAAGTTTTGCAGGATTTCGAGGGCCAGAGGGTTGCGGCCGCCGCCCAGAAGGGTGCCGAAACCGCCGGCCGAGGAGGCTAATGGAATGAGAATGATGAAGAATTTTGAAAGATTGTTGCTTTTTTGCGGGGTGATTCCCATGGCCATGAAGACCGGAACCAGCGCAAAGATCATGATGACCGTGACTGTCGCGTCGTGAAAGACGGTGGCCAGCATGGTGCACCCGACGGCCAGCACGAAGCTAAGTTTCTTGACCCCTGTTCCGGCCATCTTGAAAATGTAATACATGATGCGGTTAGCCAGGCCGACCTCGTTCAAGACCACGCCGAACATGACGATCATGAGCACGAACATGACCGCAGGACTGGCGAATGGCGCCCAGGCGTCGGTCGGCTTCTGGATGCCGAACAGGATGAGCCCCGCGGCGGCGCACAGGGCCGAGACGCCGATGGGTATGGCCTCCGTGACCCAGAGGAGGACGACGGTCAGGAGCAGGGCCAAAAATTTGTGCCCGTCGACGGGCAGATTGGCCGGGGTAGGCAGAAGATAAATTCCGAGGCCGATGGACAGGGAGATGAGGGTCTTGATGATGATCGTACGGCCCGACTGCTCGGACGTTTCCGGGTGTTCTTCGATGAGGAGTTCATCTTCGGGGTGATTTCTGTAATCGATATTTTCGTGGCTCATTATGGCACTCCATGAAGATCTTTTTTCATTATGGGTGAAATTGCGCATGCGTCCTTCATGGTTGCCGATAAATGCGCGTACACGTCCGAAAAGGCGAGCATGCCGACAAGGCGCCCACCGTCGGTGACAAACAGGGAATCATGACGATTCATGACGAATCGGTGCAGGGCCTTGTCAAGGCTGTCAGTCACCATGACGGTTTGGCCCGCAGAGGGGCTGCTGACGAAATTCCGGATGAGAATCCCCGATGCGTCGGTACAGAGTTCGTGCAGTGGGGTCGTCCACAGTGCAGCCTGGTCCAGCGCACTTCCGATCATCTTGTCGTAGGAATGGCTTCGGGAGTATTCTCCGACATTGACCTTCAGTCTTGAATAGCGGGGTTCGAGGGCCATGAGCAGGTCCATGGGAGAAACCTTGCCCACGATGTGTCCCTTCCCGTCATGGACGAGAAGGATGCATGTGCTTTTTTTTCCGCTCTGAAAATCAATGCGGCATTGTTCCAGCGCTCTCAGCGCGGCTCCGAACGTTTCCTCCTGAGAAATCCGGGGGAAATGCTCGGCCGGGATCATCAGTTCTTTCACGGTCATTGGCTCCATTGATAACTCCTTCGAGGTGTGCCGGCCTTTGCCTTAGCAGTGTGGCCGGATGTGAAATCCGCCTTTTTTCTTCAAGCGCGGGTGCACGGCGGTGGACGCAATCCCGTCGCTGGGCTCCCTCATTTTCCAAGCGGAATGAAGAATCCCCGACCGGCGTGATGATGCCGGCCGTGTTTGAATCCATGCCGCTTCCGCGCTGCAGCTCTCCCGGGCAGGCGATTTCCGCCTGATCCATCCAGAGTTGCACTCCCGGCCAGGACCTGCGCTTCACGCAAAAGATGCGGAGCAGGCTGAGGTCCTTGGGCCATCCAGAACAGCCGGACGCCATGGATTCAAAGCATTCAAAAAACGGAAAAATCGTTGTTGCTGCTGGGCAGCCGGCTGTAACAATAAAACAATGTGGCCGGGAAATTCCGATTTTACCAGCAGCGGGAGCAAAAATGGAAGCCGCCAATCGGGTCTAATTGTCGAAAAAGCGACTCCAGAGCGAGATCGCCAGATTCAAAGCGAAGAGTCCCGCCAGGCTTGCCGGCCAAAACCACCATTTTTTGAGTATCGGAGGATTCCAGGCCTTCCCCCGCGGTAGATTATGCAGCGGCTTGTAGCTGCTATTCTCGTGCGGCTGGGATGATTTCCGCAAATTCGGCTGACGTCCGTGTTCTTCTTCGTTGAAACTGAAATTTTCCTGCATCAATACCTCATTGCAAAGGGACAGCCGTTTCCCCAGGGAAAGCGATCCGGAGGGGAAACGACGGATAATTTCAGCCTTGGGTGGAATTAGAAGCCCAGGCTTTTGTGCATCTTGTCGAGTATGGCCTTTTCTTCCGCCCTGCGCAGGCGTTCGTCGCGATCTCTTTTGATCTTGTAGGCCTCCTGAATTTTTACCACGAGATATTCGTATTCATATGGTTTCATGAGATAATCGTAGGCACCCAAGCGCATGCCTTCCACGGCCGAGGATACGTCGCCGTGACCGGTGAGCATGATAACTTCGACGCCGATGTGTCTTCCACGAATCTCCGACAGCGTCTCGATGCCGCTGAGACCCGGCATCTGGATGTCAAGAATAACGATGTCGAATTTTTCCGCCGCAAGGCGGTCCAGGGCTTCCATGCCGCTGCTCGCACCGCTGACTTCGTAGCCAGTCTCCTGCAACCGCTTGGCCAGAGTTTCTCGAAACCTTTCTTCATCATCAACCAGAAGCAATTTGGGCAAAAAATCCATTATTTCCTCCTCATGGAAGTGACACTGCATTGGTTCGGGTATGTTTATTGTTTGTGAATACCGTAACAATGTTTTCATTTCAAGATATTCTCGCCGGTTCTCTGCAGAATCGCAATTGCCTGAATTAACATGGAGAGAGGATGCAAAGATGTCTCGAAACGTACATTGGTCTTCAGGCGTGCCAGACCTTTGGATGTCTTCCTTGGTTCTTCTGGTTGAACCGGGGGGATGTAATCCCCCCGGTTTGACTATTACGACTGTGTCGGTCCGCTATCGTTATCTAGGATCGGTACAATGTTGGAACGCTAGACCCATCTTTTCTGCAGTTTATCCAGCAGGGCTTTTTCTTCTGCCCTGTGCAGCCTTTCGTCACGGTCTTTCTTGATTTTATAGGCTTCCTGGATCTTGACTACGAGGTACTCGTATTCACAGGGCTTCATCAGATAGTCAAAGGCACCGAGGCGCATGCCTTCTACGGCCGAGGATACGTCACCGTGTCCTGTAAGCATGATCACTTCCACGCTAAGGTGCTTGGCGCGGATTTCAGCCAGGGTTTCGATGCCGCTTAGTCCCGGCATCCGGATGTCGAGTATGGCCACATCGAATTTGTTGGTGGAGAGCAGGTCCAGTGCTTCCATGCCGCTGGCGGCCTCGCTCACCTTGTATCCGGTTTCCGTCAGACGCTTGGCCAGCGTTTCGCGAAAACGGTCTTCATCGTCGATAAGAAGCAATCTTGGCAAATTTTCCATTATATCCTCCTTGTTTTGACCGTCACGTAGGGACGGACAACCATTCGTCGTTTACTGATACTATTCTCTCTTGCAACTGAAGGTATACTAAAGAGAGTATCAATGAGCTGGGGGGAGGGGCGTTTCCCCTCCCTTTGAACAGGATGCTTAGTTGAATCCGATCATCGGCCAGTAAGTCAGTGCCGCGGCTACGCAGATGGCCAGCAGGGTGAGGCACCAGGGGATGGCTACCTTGGAGAACTCGACCTGGGTGAAGTATCCGGTGCTGTAAGCGATGATTGTGGGAGGACAACCAATGACGAGCATGATGAAGGAGGTGGTCATGGGGGCGAGAAGACCGACGGTCTCGACGCTCATGTTCATCATGCTGGCCATGGGTAGGGTCACGGGCAGGCTCAGGGCCACGGCCGCCGAGTTGCTCATCATGCTCGACAGGGCCGAGCCAAAGAGGCCGATGCCGTAATAGGTGACGAAGGGGGAGTGCCCCTGGAGCAGCGGCAGGCAGACTTCGGCCAGGTACTTGCCAAGGCCGCTGGAGAGCATGGCCGCGCCCAGGGAGACGCCGGAGCCGAAGACGATCCAGGATTCCCACGGGAACTTGTCACAGATGGTCTTGAAAGAGACCCAGCCGGGAGCACAGAAGCCTGCAAGGGCCAGTGCCGCGACCACGCTGACATGCCAGCCGGTCAGGTCGCCGGCGAACCACATGATGAATGCGGCGGAGAAGATTGCTGCCACACCCTTTTCAGCGCTGCTCATGGGCGGCATGGACTCGATCTTCACGGATGCGGGAAGTTCCTTTTCCTTGGGTCGGAAGTACAGGAAACAGATGGCCCAGGTCGCTATGGCGGTGAAGATGGAGACCGGGAATTCGACGATGGCGTACTTCAGGAAGCCGATTTTGACCGCGACGCCCGTGGCCTCCAGAAGGTACTTCTGGGTGATGTCCACGGCCAGGGCGCAGCGGCCGCCGCCGAGCATGGTGCCGAAGCCGCCGGCCGATGCCGCCAGAGGAATGAGGATGATGAAGAATTTGCTCAGGTTGTTGCTCTTCTTCGGCGTGATGCCCATGCTCTGGAAGAGGGGTACAATGGCGAAGAGCATGATGATGGTGATGGTCGCGTCATGAAAGAGGGTCGAGAGCAGGGTGCTGCTTATGGCTATGAAGAAGCTGAGCTGCTTCACCTTTGTTCCCGCGAATTTCAGGATAAAGAAAAGCAGGCGTTTGGCCAGGCCGACCTCGTTCAGGATGACGCCGAACATGATGATCATCATGACGAACATGACGGTCCGGTTGGCGTATGGAGCCCAGGCCTGCGAACTGCCCGTAACCTTGAAAATGATCATGAGCGCCGTGGCCAGCAGGGCGGTAACGCCAATGGGAATGGCTTCGGATACCCATAGGAACACGATCGGGAGCAGGATGGCGCCCAGACGATGCGCTTCCACCGGGAGGGACTCCGGACGGGGCAGAAAGTAAATGAACAGAAAAAGACCAAGCGCGATGAGCAATTTGATGATCATGGATTTGGATGACTGAGTCGGACCCTGGGGCTCTTCTTCGTGCATGAGGAGCTCATCTGGGGAAGTATCTCGCACGTCTTGTGCACTCATGGATTTTCTCCTTTATTATTCAATATGTTAGCTTGGCAGTGACAACATCGCTTGAACAGAAGGTGACTCAGAGGCCGCACGATTCTTTGATTCTGCGGCCAATTTCCTTGTACACGTCGGAAAAGCGCAACACGCCAATGAGCTTCTTGCCGTCCATGACGAAAAGAGAGTCATGCTTGAACATGACAAAGCGGTGGAAGGCATTGTTCAGGTTCGCGTCCTGGTCGATGATCTGGGATGATTTTGGCGGCTGGATGAAATCCTTGACCAGGATATCCTTGGCAATGGCGCAGAGGTCGTCCAGGGGTTTGGCCCAAAGGGTGGTCTGCTCTTTCATGGGCTGGATCACGTAGCTGAACTTTTCAACGTACACGCTGCTCTGTTCGTCGACCAGTTTTTCGTAGTCCGGTTCGAGTCCTCGGACCACGTCGAGGGGTGAGAGCTTGCCGACGACCTTGTTTTCACTGTCGGTCACCAGCAGGATGCGCTGTTCGCGCTTGCCGGAAAGGTATTCCTCGTTGGCCCTCTCCAGAGCCATGACCGCTCCTGAGAAAGTTGCCGTGTCCGATATCCTGGGAAATTTGGCTATGGGGACCATGAAATCTTTTACGGATGCTTCCATTATCCATCGCTCCTTGGGGTTGGGCCGGAATTGATGATTGTGCACCATCTTCGCCTCCGACACAGGTTTATTGCCGATTTCAAGTCGTTAAATAATCTTGCAAACACTGTGGAGTGATTAACAATTCCTGTGCCAAGTTTTTTTTGCGCGATATGAATTTTTATATCTAAAACTCTGTTTTTAAATAATATTATTTTGATATAAAATTCACAAATAGTTTGTGCTCTCTCGGTTTTTGGCAATGTTGTTGCGTAATTTTTGCTGTATATTGCTCTTTTTCTTCTTGAGCAAAGTGTACGGTGTCTGTTATCGGGAAGGAAAATTTGCGCGATTTGAGGCTGTTTCGGAAGGGGTGGAGAAATGGAGGAAGCATGATCAAGCCGAAAGTAATTTTGGAATGGGCATCCCGGATGCGGCCCGGTGGACCTGTTCCAGCCAGGCGTAAACTCCGAACGCGTCTGCTCGTGACGCTTATCCCCACGTCTCTCATCGTGCTCGCGCTGATGGGATATGCAACGTATTGGGCGTCATCGGAATTTATCTCCCTCGCCCTTGAACGCAACTCACGGATTCATGCCGTTTCCACCGCCTATGCGGTGGAAACGTTGCTGGAGCGTTGCAAGCGGCAGCTTCTTTTTGCGGCCCGCAATCCCATGAGCGCGGAGGATATGGCCCGCTATTTAAGGGATATTCGGGAACTCGACGGCCTTGAGTTTGCGGAATTCGGCTTCATTCCCCTGCGTGAAGCAGATCCTGTTGTTTTTGTGAGTCGCGAGGGGAAAGAAATACGATTGACGCAGGATGAAGTGAACGGCATTCGGCCCGGTCCAGCGCTTCTGTATGCGCATGTTCGCGGTTTGAAAGCGGGTGAAGTGTGGCTGTCGGAGTTTAAAGAGGTGGAAACTCCCTATCCCAGTGCTGACAATCCGCGAGAACGCATGTCCTGTGTCGCGTTGCGTATGGTGACTCCCTATGTGGGTCCTGACGGAGAACTGGACGGGTACGCTTATCTTTCGCTTAACGCCAAGATGATCCGCAATGTGCTCTCTCTCTATGAGTCGTCCAATTCTCCCGTTTTCGCTTTCTCGCGCAATCCAAAGTTTCAGCGGTACACCTTTTTTTTCGATGTGGGGGGGTGGGTGCTTTTCCAGTCCGAATCGGAACAGGGTGACGATGCGCCTCTGCGTACCTTGAATATCCGGAAAACCTTGTCCGGGACTCTGGGCAGACCCGGTATGCCAGAGGCGTTCCGTCCCTCGGAGCGGAACGAAAATTATTGGCAGACCGTCGAGGATGTCCGCGATGGGCACAAGGACATTGTCCGGTCGCTCAATCGAGTGGAGTCCGCTTCGCCCTACAGTGACCATTTTCTTGCCTACGCTCCGGTACGCCTGCACCTGGCCCCGGATCAGGACGCAAGAATCATCGGCGGAATCGCCTACGAAGACCGCAGCGTGCTGGTCGACCTCGCAGGTTACAGGCACATCGATGTCATGCTGATCATCAGCGCCATTTCCGTGCTGGTTCTGGTGCTGGCCATTGCTCTGGTGGCCAGGGGCACCACGCTGGGTCTGCAGGAACTTGCCTATGCGGTGAAGACTCTCACGGAAAAGGGAGAGTGGGAGGAAGTCCGTCTGATCGAGACGGGCTATGAGGCAGAGATGCTCAAGGATTCGATCAATTCCATGATCAGGACACTGCAGGCGCAGTTTGAGGAGATCAAGTCAAAGGACCTGAAGATCGAGTCCGTGGCTTTGAAAGAACCGGCGGAACTGAGTATGGGGTCCTCCATATCCACATTGGACGCGGACTTTCCGGAACTTGTCGGTTCGGGGCCGCACATGAAGCAGATGAAACGCGTCATCATCAAGGCCAGCCAGGTCGAAGTGGACGTGCTTATCGAAGGCGAGACCGGTACGGGCAAGCAATTGGCCGCCGAAGCCGTTCATCGCCTGTCGTCCAGAAACGGCAAACCCTTCATCTCAATCAATTGCGGTGAACTGGACGAGAATCTCTTGCTCGATTCCCTGTTTGGTCACGTCAAAGGGGCGTTCACGGACGGTAAGGGGGACCGGCGCGGCGCTTTTCTGCAGGCCGATGGCGGGACGCTGTTTCTGGACGAGATTCAGTCCGCATCCATGAAGGTCCAGCAAGCCTTGTTGCGAGCTCTGTCCCTGCGCAAGATCAAGCCGCTGGGCAGCGACCAGGATGTGGACGTGAACGTGCGTCTTATCACGGCCACCAATGTCGATTTGAAGGCCCTGATCGGTGAAGGGAAGTTCCGTGAGGATCTCTATTACCGGCTCAAGGTCATTACCATCACAACCCCTCCGTTACGGGAGCAGCGGCAGAACATCCCGCTTTTGGCCATGCACTTCCTGAAAGAGGGGGAACACATGGCTGGAAGATCTGATCTCGCTCTTTCGCGCGGGGCCCTGAAAGCCCTTGTCTCCTATGATTGGCCAGGCAACATCCGCGAACTCAAGCATGTGATCATAACGGCGGCCGTGATGTCCGAGGGGCGCGTGATCCAGTCCGAGCAATTGGGCATCAACGGCAAGGCAAGAAATGAGGATGACGCATTAAACCAGAGTGCGGATTCGTTTGTGCGGGAGAAAGGGGACGGTTTTGAAAATTCGTTTCCCGCAAGAACTGATAAAAAGAAACATGACACAGTATTGCCTTTGGATCTGAACCCCCGGCAGGTCATAGCATGCGAGTATGTACGGGGGCATGGGAGCATTTCGAGCAAGGACCTGCTCGATCTTCTCGATGGCGGCATTTCAAAGAGAACCGCAAGCTATGACCTCCAGGACCTGGTCGGCCGCGGCCTGCTGGCAAGGATAGGTCGTGGTCCCTCGACGCGTTACGTGTGGCCCTCGGGCGGCGATTCGTCCTGATCGGTATCGCTGTTGCACCCTCTTCCGGGGTCGGCTATGGGTGATCTGCCAAGTTGAATAACGGGTCATTGGTTGTTTCAGGAAGTATTCCTCAGGAGCACGTATGTCTGTATTTGGGCTCAAGGATCTCGGGACAAAGATTGCCATCACGGCGTTGGGTTTTTCGCTGATTCCGCTTATCGTCCTGGGTGCGACCATGTACTCCATGTTCGCCTCGGCCTACCACACCAAAGTCCGCTCCAATCTGATGACCCTGGCCGAGAACAAACGTCAGGGAATCGATCTCTTTTTGCGGGAACAGGTTTCCCAGTTGCGCACCCTTGCCTATGCCCACTCCATTGAAGACCTCTCCTCCCAGGAGAAACTCGAGCAGATTCTGAGCACGATGCAGTTGAGTTCCCGTACGTTTATCGATTTGGGACTCATCAACGAGGAGGGGGTGCATGTCAGCTACTCCGGACCGTACAATCTCTCCGAGGTGAATTACAAAAACGAAGAATGGTTCAACCAGGTAATGGTTCGGAAGATCTACGTTTCTGACGTGTTTGAGGGATTTCGCGGCTTCCCTCACATGATCATCGCCGTAAAAAAGCAGGAGAGAGGCAAGGTCTGGATTTTACGGGCCACCATCGACTCGGATATTTTTGATTCTTTGGTGCGCTGGTTGCAACTCGGGGATCTTGGTGACGCCTACCTTGTGAATCGCAACGGCGAATTGCAGACAAAACCAAGGTTCGGAAACAAAAGCCAGGAAATCTACGCGGCCTTTCTCGGCAGTCCATTTTCCGGGGCCAAGGTGGCAGAATTCGAGTCCGAGAGAAAGAAAGTGTTCGTCGGAGGGATCTGGCTGGAGCAGAAAAACTGGCTTCTGGTCATCGAGGAGGACATGCGCGGAGAACTCCAGCCCCTTTTTGAGACCCAGACAGCGACATGGGCCGTGGTTGGTGGGGGCATCATTTTCATCATAGTCGGCACCCTCATGATCACGCGCATGATCGTCGCACAGCAGGAGCGCAGTGAAAGGGAGCAGGCTCAACTCAACGAGGAATTGATCCAGTCCAGCAAGATGGCGGCGCTGGGAAAACTGGCCGCTGGCGTGGCGCATGAAGTCAATAATCCGCTGGCAGTTATCCGGGAAAAAGCTGGCTGGATGAGGGATCTGCTGGAAGAAGAGGATGTGAAGGCAAGTCCGAATTTTCAGGAATTCGGAGACGCCGTGGATAAAATCGAGCATCATGTCGAACGGGCTGGGCAGGTCGTGCATCGCATGCTGGGTTTTGCACGGCGAATGGAGCCTGTCTGCAACGATCTCTACATAAATGATGTGCTCAAACAGACCTCCGCTTTTCTGGACAATGAAATCCGGTTCCGGAACATCCAGCTCGTCTGGAATCTGGCTCAGGATCTGCCGACTATTCAATCCGATGCTGCCCAGATTCAGCAGGTGCTTCTCAACCTCCTCAACAATGCCATCGATGCCATAGGCCGTAACGGTAACATCACGGTATCCACAGGTTACGATGATGAATCGGATATGGTGCGCATCAGCATACGTGATGACGGTCCGGGCATGGACAAGGAGGTCCAGCGGCGCATTTTCGATCCGTTCTTCACGACCAAGAGAGTAGGAGAGGGAACGGGGCTTGGGCTTTCCATCAGCTACTCCATAATAAACAAACTGGGCGGCATCATCCGCTTCGACAGCGAAGTCGGTCATGGTACCGAATTTACAATCCTTTTGCCGGTGAAACATCATGACAGAAAGGAATAATTCACAGATGGCATCTGTGCATGCAGGCCCGTCGGTTCTTGTGGTCGATGACGAGCAGGATTTTGTTGAAACCCTGGTCAAGCGCATGGAACGCAGGGGGTTCAAGGTCGCGGGAGTTGGCAGCGGGCAGGAGGCGTTGCTGTTGCTTGGCAAAGAGCATTACGATGTGGTCATCCTCGATGTGATGATGCCGGGAATCGACGGGATCGAGACCTTGCGGGAGATCAAGCTCGCATGGCCCAAGATCCAGGTCATTCTGCTCTCTGGGCATGGCGGCGAGGAAATGGGGCTGCGCGGAATGGCATACGGGGCCTATTCGTACCTGCTCAAGCCCGTGGCCTTGAAGACAATAGTGGAAACAACATACACGGCGTTCGAAGAGGCTGGGGTTCGCTAGCGGGAAGACATGCGTCAGTACACAAGACAGACCATAAAGCGGAATTTTTTCGCGGCCATGCTGCTGGCTCCTTTCATTCCCGTGCTGCTGGCACTTGGGACGGGCGGGTATCTTTTCTGGAATCATGTCCAGCAGGGAGCGCTCGGCAGATTGACACTCCTCTCAGTAGGCAGCGCTCGAGTCGTCGACCTTTTTCTGGATGATTTCCTGGGTGACTTGACGATGGCCCAGGTCCATCTGTCCGAACATTCCGATTCCATCGGGTTGCGTGATGTTTTTGACAGGCTTTCCGTCAAGCACACGCGGCTTGTCGATGTCGCCCTGATCGACCCGGAGGGGCTGGTGAAGGCTTATGCGGGGCCCAGCGTTTACACAGGCACGCACATCGTCCCCGGACAGTGGCTGAGTGAGGCGCTGCAAAGGGGCAGCAGCGTAAGTGGCGTCATCTCCGGGCAGATGGGCCTGCCTCACTGCATTGTGGCGTTGCGGTTAAACTCCGGAAATGAGCCGCTCATCCTGCGCGCGTCCCTTGATTTGGAAATTTTTGCCCAGATGCTCATGGATGTCCGCGACGAGGGGACCGAACTGTTTCTCGTCAACCGGGAAGGGGAAGTCATTGCCGGAAGCGGCGGACAGATTCTGACCAGAGAGCGCGGACTGGTTGAACATGTCTTCATGGAAAGAGTCGGGACGGCATTCCACGACTCGCGTTCCGATACGGCATATTCAAGCGTTGTCCTGCGCCATGGCGGTTGGATTCTGGCTGCGCGTAAACAGATGGGCGCGATTTTCAGCGCCGCTGACTCTACGGTCCTTTTTATGGGGATGTCTCTGCTTTCCGCAGGCATTGTTGTCTTCCTGTCCTCGCTTTACCTGACCGGCTACGTCGAAAAAATGTTGCGGCAGCGTGACGAGGAGCGTGAGGTGCTGCGAGAACAGCTCTATCGTGCCGGACGGCTGGCTGAACTCGGCGAGATGGCTGCGGGATTTGCACATGAGATCAACAACCCCTTGCAGATCATGAAAAGCGATCAGGCCTACATGGAGATGCTGTTGCAGGATTTTCGGGACAGGGCCGCGTCGGACGTCGCTTTTTTGAATGACGTGAACGAGATGGCTGCGAGCATCAATCAGCTCAAGCTTCAGATCGACCGTTGCGCGCGGATCACCCATTCGATTTTGAGTTTCGGCCGGGCGGGAAACTCCGAGGCGCAGAACATCGATCTTGGCAAGTTCATTCCTGAAGTTCTGACCATGATCCAAAAAAAGATTCAGCTGAGCAATATCGCCCTGCATGTCGACATGCCTGCTTCTCGGCTGCTTGTGCATGTCGATCCTGCCCGTTTGCAGCAGGTTCTTCTGAATCTGCTCAACAACGCCATGTACGCCGTCAGTGAGGTTTCCAATATCAGGCCCGGAGAAATCGTGCTCTCATGTTCGGCCGAGGGTGCCGACCAGGTGCGTGTCGAGATCAGGGATAACGGGAGCGGGATCGGCGTGGATCAGCAGAAGCTTATTTTTACGCCCTTCTACACCACCAAGCCCGCCGGAAGCGGTACCGGCCTTGGGTTGTCCTTGTGCCATGGCATTGTGGAGAGCATGAAGGGTGTTCTGGATTTTACCAGCGTGAAGGGGCAGGGGTCGGCTTTTTTTCTCCTCCTGCCCAGGGTTTCATCTTCCGCGGATTGACGGAAAGAGGTGCATCCGCCCTGCCGGTCTCTTTCATCAAGGCCCGGTCTGTCGTGTATATGCGAGCTTACTAAGAGGTGACTATGGATGATGCATTGCGGGTCCTGCTTGTCGATGACGAGGAAAGCTATCTGGAAACCGCGGCCAAGATATTCAGGCGCAAGGGCGTTGACGTGGAGCTTTGCTCCATTGGCAGGGACGTGGTGGGAATTCTCAGGGAAAAGAAATGTCAGGTGGTCGTGCTTGACCTGAAGATGCCCGGAATGACGGGACAGGAAGTGCTCCGGGAAATCAAGGGCAGCCTCCCGGCCGTGCAGGTGATCATTCTCACCGGTCACGCCACTTCGGATGATGCAGCCGTCTGCCTGACCAGCGGCGCTTTTGATTTTTTGATCAAACCGATTGAAATGAGCCACCTTCTTGACAGGATCAAGACGGCTTACGATATGTGGAAACTTTCTTCGGACAATTGATTTTCAAAAGGAAGAGACAAGGAGAGTCGCCGTGGGCAGACCGCATGTTGTCATTGTTGATGATGAGGCTCGTTTTCGGGAAACGATGGCAAAAATTCTGGAACACAAGGGTTTTGTGGTCAGCTTGGTCGAAAACGGTGATCAGGCTTTGGAATTTCTGGAAACCGCCAATCCCGACGTTGTGCTGCTTGACGTGAGAATGCCGGGACTGAGCGGAGACGAGGCCTTGCCGCGAATTTTGGGCATGAAGCCCAAAGCCAGGGTCATCATCCTTACCGGACACGGCGATGAGCGGGCAGCGCGGAAGGCTCATGAGGCCGGCGCGTTCGATTACCTGTGCAAGCCCTGCGACATAGATGTCCTTGTGGCCCGCATCCTCGACGCCGTCCGCCCGCAGACCGGCATCCAGGAACGGGAGCGGACCATCGCCGAGCTCATGATCCCCATCGACGAGTACACCTGCGTGCAGGCGTCGAGCACGGTCAGGGAGGGCATAGAGCGCCTCAAGATCGCGGCGGAAAATTTCATTTCCACGGGTCTGATCATGGAGTGCGGACATCGGGCAGTTTTGGTGTTCGAGGGGGAAGAGCTGGTGGGCGTGCTGAACATGCGCAATCTGATCGAGGCGCTCCGGCCGGACTATATTTCGGCGGTGCGCGGCGAGACGAACCATGGCGTGAAATACTCGGGAATTTTCTGGCAGGGGCTTTTCAACACCCGGGTTCGCGACCTTGAGTCCAAATGCGTGCGCGACATCATGAACCCGAGGCCGCCAGTGGTGGACAGTGACGCCAACCTGATGCAGGTGGCCGATCTTCTGAGTGCGGAAAACCGTCGCCGGGTGGCCGTCGGGCGGGACGGCAGGATCGTGGGCGTCGTGCGTGAGCAGGAGCTTTTCCACGAAATTGCCCGGCTGGTCCTGCATCGTCCCTAGGCGTTCTTTTGCCGGATTGACCTAAGCCTTGCCGGCTTCGATGATGGCCCGCATGAAGGCCGGGAGATCATCAGGCGTGCGGCTGGTAATCATGTTCTTGTCGATGACGACCTCGTGATCCTGCCATTTGGCCCCGGCGTTGATCAGATCTTCCTTGATGGCGAAAAATGAGGTCACCGTGCGCCCCTTGAGGATGCCCGCCGAGACGAGAACCCAGCCCGCATGGCAGATGGCCGCGACGATCTTGCCCTGCTGGTCGAAGGCCCTGACCAGGCTGACGGTGTTCTGATCCCTGCGCATGTGGTCGGGGGCATATCCGCCCGGGACGATGATCCCCGCGAAGTCGGCCACCTTGATGTCCGCCGGAGCCTTTTCGGATTTGGCGGGAGTTCCGTATTTGCCCTCATAGCTTTGCCCGGCCTTGCCCGAGACTACAACGACCTGTGCTCCGGCTTCCTTGAGCCTGAAGTAGGGATACCAGAATTCGTGGTCATTGAACTGCGTTTCAACCAGAAGCACGAATTTCTTTCCAGTCAGTTCCATCATGCCCTCCGTGACGTTTTGATTGTCATCCCTTGCTCCTGCCCGCCTTAGGCTTGGGCAGGCAGGAGCCCAAAGTCAATTTGTCTTTTGCTCAGGGCAGGCTTTTCGCCCTGACACAGTTCCGGCCGTCGTGCTTTGCCTGATAGAGCAGCTTGTCCGCCTGTTCCAGGAGCAGGGCGCGGTCGCACTGCGCGATATCGTTGCAGGTCACCGCACCGATGGACACGGTGAGGTAATCGGCGACCGAGGAATCCTGATGTTCGAGATGCAATTTTTTCAGGGCGTCGCGGATGTTTTCCGCCAGGTGCAGGCATCCCTTCTCGCTTGTGTCCGGGAGCAGGATGATGAACTCCTCTCCACCGAAACGGGCCAGAAAGTCGGCCGGGCGGCCAAGCGAGGACTGAAGAACCCGGGCCACGGCCTTGAGGCAGTCGTCGCCGGCCATGTGACCATAGAGGTCGTTGTAGTTTTTGAAGTGGTCGATATCGATGAAAAGCAGGGACAGGGGTGATTTTGTGCGCAAGGCCCTGGTCCATTCATTAACATAAATTTCGTCGAACCTGCGCCTGTTGGGGATGTTGGTCAATCCGTCCAGGGTGGACAGGTTTTCGAGCAGGTCGCGATTTCTCTTGAGCTCCAGATGATTGCGTATCCGGGCGCGAATGATCGGAGGACTGAAGGGCTTGCGTATGTAGTCCACGGCACCAAGTTCGAGCCCCTTGGCCTCTTCGCAGGTTTCCCATTTGGCGGTCAGAAAAACGACTGGAATGTTGCGGGTCTTTGCGTCCTTTTTGAGTTCTGCGCAAACCTCAAAGCCATCCAGACCGGGCATGACGATGTCCATGAGGATGAGGTCCGGCTGAGGCTCGGCGCGAGCCATTTCCAGAGCCATTTCTCCCGTGGTGGCGTAGGTGAGATCATGCTCGTCGCCCAGGACTATTTCGAGGGCCTTGATGTTGACGGGTTCGTCATCAACGATCAATATCGTGTTTTTGCTCGGAAAAGGGGGTGCGATAAGTACTCCTCCGGGTTTTTCGTGTGTCAAACGTACATGGTCGGTTAGGATATTGTTTTTGATCTATTTCGGTTCCTAAGCATCTTCGGTCGATCATGCAACTAAGACCCTTGGGCGTCGCAAAAAAAACATGAAGGGCACCCCACAGGCTGGGTGCTCGCGGATGTGCGAATCGCCATGGCGTAAATCCTGAAGGCCGTTACACAACATCGCGCGCGAGCCTGTGCGTAGTTCCGCGCAGGCGACATTTTTTTTAATGAGGCATCCAGGATGGCCAGCTCCCCTTATTCAAGGTTTTTTTTTTGAGCGACGTCGACCCTGGTTGAAAACTGTTTTTATAAAGGGATTTTCAGATGGATACAGAAGGCGGGATGATTTTTGAGCAAGGCAGGAAGATTCAGCTCTTTCATACGGACGCAACCGGCAGGATAACACTTGCGTCCCTGTGCCGATTCGCCCAGGAAAGCGCGGGAGGGCATGCCGAGCGCCTTGGGTTTGGCATGGAGCGGCTGGCTGGAAAGAACATGGCTTGGGTGCTGCGCGAACAGGCCATGCACGTGACGCGATACCCTGGACTGGGAGAGGTGTTGCGGATCACGACCTGGCCGACACGGGCCGAAAGGATTCTATGCCATCGCGATTACCGCATCCTGGACGAAAGCGGGCAGTTGGTCGCCCGGGGAACCAGCGCCTGGCTCGGGTTGGATCTTGCGACAAGACGTCCATGCAAGGCCGAGTCCTTTTTTCATCTGCCGGCCGAGGTCGTGCCAGCGTCGGTCTTTGAGGGGCCCCTGCCGGAATTGCAGGCGCCGTGGGACGGTTGTCCTTCTGACATCCGCACTGTTCGCGCAAGTGACATGGATGCCCTGGGGCATATGAACAACCTGCGTTACCTGGACTGGATCGCGGACCATCTGGGCACTTTTGGCCTGAAAACGCCTTTTGGCCGCGTGCGCATTCGTCACGTGCGGGAAGTCAGGGATGGGGACAAGGTCGAAGTTCGGCACGGCATGACCGAAGACGGCGAGGTGCTTTTGCAGATGCGCCGGCTTGATGGTGGACGGGAAGTCTGTCTTGCGCGCCTGGGTTTGGAGTCGTCGGAGCAGATTGTGCGGCAATGATGCTCGCGGGTCAGGACATGGCCCGGGATGTCTGTGGCGGGCGCTGTGCGCGACCGGTGTGCCGGAACAAGGGTTCCGGCTCGCCGGACTATGGATTGGGCGTGGAGGGCTGCTCCAGGCTTGCGGACTGGACGGGCTCTTCGAGCTGTTCCATGTATGCGGCCACGGCGGCCTTGAAGGCGGGCATCTCCTTGCTTGCGATGGGATCGGCCGGCATGGTCTTGAGTTTCAAGGGGTTGATGAGCTTGCCGTTTTGCCTCATGCGGAAGTCAAGATGCGGGCCCGTTGCGTAGCCGGTGCTGCCGACATAGCCGATGGTCTGGCCCTGCTTCACCTTGGCGCCTTTCTTGGAAGCCTTGGCGAATTTGCTCATGTGATTGTAGATGGTCTCGTAGCCGTTGCTGTGGATCACGCGCACGAAACGGCCCTGGGACTTGTTGGAGCCTACCTGGGCGATGATTCCGTCGGCGACCGTGCTGATCGGCGTTCCGGTGGGCGCGGCGTAATCGATGCCCTGATGCGGACGTCTGTATTTCAGGATGGGGTGCATGCGGCTCATGGAATAGCCGGACGAGATGCGTGTGAAGGGCAGCGGCGACTTGAGGAACGCCTTGCGTAGCGGACGTCCTTTTTCGTCGTAGTAGGCCGTGTTGCCTTTCTTGTCCGTGTATTGATAGGCGTGGTAGGTCTGCCCCTGGTTGGTGAAGCTGGCCGCCATGAGTTGCCCGTAGCCGACGAACTTGCCTTCCCTGAATTTTTTCTCGACGATGACTCTGAACGAGTCCCCGGTGCGCAGGTCCCGTGTGAAGTCCACGTCGTAGGCGAAAACATTGCCCAGCCTGATGGCCAGTTCCTCGCTTTCACCGGCGGAGGTCACCGCTCCGAACAGACTGCTTTCAACCACTCCCGATACGCTTTTGGTTTCCATCTCGTAGGGGATGGCTTCGCGCCGGAATTCATAGCCGGAATCGGTCAGGGAAACCACCAGACGTTCGTTGGAATCGATTTCATATTCCAGGCCGATCAGGGCCTTGTTGGAATAGATCATGGTCCAGGGCTGGCCTGCCCTGAGACTGTCCAGGGGATAGAAGTCCTTGCTTTCGTTGCACAGGGAATAGATCTCGGAGAGTCCTAGGTGCCCTTCCAGGAGGGTCGAAGGAGTATCGCCGCGCTTTATCGTGTCGCTCATGCGGGTGATTTCAGGCTCCCGTGGGGCGCATGCCTCGGGCAGTTCCTCGCTCTGCTGCTCCTGATCGGCAAATGCTCCGTCGTCTTTGATGTCCTGGTATTCGTGGCGGGTGGCAATGCCTTGAGCGCTCCAGTCGATGCTGGACTGCGTTTCGTTGGGGGAGAGAAAGTTGAAAAAAATGGCGGCTCCGATAAGCAGCGCGCCCATGAAGGCGAAGAAGGGCATGGTCAGTCTGGAAGGCGCGGGTTTGCGCTTCAGGGACAGGTTGACAGGCCGGTGGATTTTATGTCGATTCTTTTTTGTCATACGTCCATGTGCGGTTTAGGCGATGGCCCAGATGATGCTTCAATCGGCGTTGCACGGCCACGCCCGGGCTTTGCGAGGAATTGATGGTGCCCTCATAGCCGCGTAAGACGTCAAGCTCAAGCACTTGTTTCCCGCAAGGATGCTTCCGGGAGTTGCAACTGCTTGGCCGGTTTGCCAAGGGCCCGATGCCTGGATGCTTGATGACCGTGGCGAAGAGTCGTTCAGGTCTGCCGGGATCGGCTTACCCCGCGGAGTGTTTTTTCAGCCGAGGACTTCGTCGCTGACGCCGCCAAGCATCTCGATGCCCATTTCGAAACAGTTGGAAGAGCGTTCTGGCCGGGTCGAGCACCAGCGCACGCGTCCCACCCGTTTTCCGATACCTGTCACGTTGTTGCCGAGGGCATTTCCCTGCACATCCACCTTGATGTATTGCCCTGCGCCAAGCGGTATGTCCGTTTCGAGCAGGAGTCCGTTGTAGCAGTAGTTGATAACCCGCGAGGGACGTTTGGTGGCATTTTTCGTGGCAGGGAGCATGTCGCAAGGTTCCAGACATGCGAATCGTGGCCATTTTCTTTTTTCAAGCATGGTCTGCTCCTGCACCGTCCGTGCGGATGGTGAAAAAGTGTCCGGGAGATTGATTCCCGATATACCTTGCCGGGGCAAAAGGCCAATTGGAAAACGGAGGAAGCTCCTGGCTAGCGGGCTTTCAGGCCGTAAATGACAAAATCGACGATATCGTCGAACAGTCCGTCGTCCCCGTAGGGGGTCAAGAGGCCGTGCCGGATGCCGCCGACCAGGTTGCAGAAAACGACGACAGAGGTTTCGTGTGGGTCGAGTTCGCGGATGCTGCCGTCCCGTACCCCGCGTTCCACGCATTCTTCCAGAATTTCGTAGAGTTCCGAGAAGTTGCGGATCATCACGTCCTTGTCTTCGACGGTTTTCAGATCGCTGAATGGTGAGCAGCGTACCAGGACCATGAAATCCTGACGGGGATTGCGGGCGAAGTCGAAATATGTCTTGGCGAAGGTGCGGACCGCTTCAAGGCCATTGGGGACGCCTTGCAGGTTGGTGCGCATGGTCTGGACGAGTTCATGCACGACATCGAGTCCGGCCGTGAGAAAAAGCTTTTCCTTGTTGCCGAAGTGATGGGTCAGAAGCCCGAGAGCCACGCCGGCCCGTTCCGAGATTTTCTTGAACGTCGTTTCCGAATAACCGTGTTCGCTGAACAGTTCCTTGGCAGCCTTGAGCAGCAGTTCTTTTTTTGTCGGTCCCGTGGCCATGATGGTTTTTCTCGTGCGTCTGATGGTGGGTAAAGAAATAGGGTGATTCGAAGCTTTGAAAAATGTCCGCCCCGGCGGACAGTGGAGAACGCGAAGGCGAAAAACAGGCTAACTCTTTAAATTGAATACCCAATCAATATGCGGCGTCTTGTTTTTTGTCAACGCGGCGCGGGATTTCGCATAAATTGACAAACAACGCTCTGATCTTGAATAAGAAGCGTCCACCGTCGACGAGGAGCAATGAATGAATGCCTTGAAATACTGGTCCGGATACATGCTGTCGGCTCTGCGCGCCCGTCTCTACGGATTGCGGCCGGGCAGGAGGCCCTTGGTCAAGAACGACCGGGTTCGCAACAGCCCCCTTTATGATGATGTCTGTGCCTGGCAAAAGGCGCAGATGGAGTCCATGACGTTTGAAAACGACCGCCCTACCAAGGAGTTCAAGGGCGCGGTGGACCTGCCGCTCATGCGCCGCATCCACCGGCGCACCCTGCTTGAGATCAGGCACGAGCTCGGAGACCTCTGGCGTCCTTCGTCGGTGACCATGAACGAGGGACGCGGGATCAGCCTGGATCAGTCCATCGCCATAATGCACCGGTTGCGTGACGCCGGCTTTCCCGACGATTCACTGGGCGTGGTTTCGGTCGAGTTCGCAGGTAGACGGCACTCCTTCGCCATTGTCCAGGATCGTACGGACGATTTCTGGATGCTGGACAACGGAAAATTTTCCTACTGTCCGGTACGCGGAAGCGTTTTCTTGTCCGTGCGCAAGGATGTGCATGTGCTCATCGGATTCAATTTCTTTGATGTCTGGAATTACTGAACCGGCTTTGCAACACGCCGGAAGGAAAGGGTAAAATGAAAATCATGCCTACCGAGGCCGCACAGGCCGTGCATTTCGATTCGGAAGTCGCCCGTGGGGTGACGGGCAGGGTGGTCATCGGGCGAGTCGATGGCGCAAACAATTTCTGCATGCGCCGCTTTGATCTTGCGCCGGGCGGACATACCCCGCGCCATGCCCACGCCTGGGAGCACGAGATCTTTTTTCACGCGGGCGAAGGCGAGGTCTACCACGATGGTCAATGGATCCGTGTCGCTCCGGGAGACGCCGTCTTCGTGCCCGGGGACCAGGAGCATCAAATCCGCAACGCCGGAGACGCGGCGCTGACATTCATTTGTCTGGTTCCAGCCGGAGCGCCTGAAATCTAAAGAGGTCCGCGATGTTGGCCCAAGCCCGGAAATATGCCTATCTTTCCATAGGCGCCTCGCTTTTGACCATGGCCCTGAAATTCGGGGCGTTTTTCCTGACCGGGTCGGTGGGGCTTTTTTCCGATGCCGTGGAGTCCGTGGTCAACCTGACCGCAGGACTCATCGCGCTCATGGCCATTATCCTGGCGTATCGTCCCGCCGATCAGAGCCATGCCTACGGGCATGGCAAGATCGAATATTTTTCCAGCGGCATGGAAGGCATATTGATCTGTATCGCGGCGCTGGGTATCGCCTACGCCTCGGTACAGCGCTTTTTGCACCCGCAGGAGCTGCATTTCCTTGGCACGGGTATTGTCGTGGCCACCTTGGCCGGTGTCGTCAATTTCGCGGTGGCCAGGATCATGCTCCGGGCTGCCCGCGATTACGACAGCATCGTTCTCGAGGCCGACGCAAGGCATCTGCTGACCGACGTCTGGACCTCGGCCGGGCTGGTGGCCGCCTTGGCGGTCATGCATTTCGCGCCACCGTCCTGGCAGATACTTGATCCGATCCTGGGTCTCATCATGTCCGTCAACATCGTTTGGACCGGACTGGGCCTGGTTCGAAAGTCGGTAGCGGGGCTCATGGACGCCGGTTTGCCCGCGGATGAAGTTGTCCTGATCACGGATGCCATAAGGCGTATCGGCGGGATTGAATCGGGTTTTCACGCTTTGCGCACACGCAAATCCGGAGTCGTCAGATTCGTGGATTTTCATCTGCTCGTGCCCGGAGCCATGACGGTGCAGGAGTCGCACGACCTGTGCTGCGAGATCGAGGAAGCCATAAAGGCAGGCCTGCCGGGCAGCCAGACCACCATCCATGTGGAGCCCCGCGAGGACTATGCCTCGTTTGACGGCTGGAAGGTGGGCGGTCTCTGCGACAGGTCCGCCTGCCAAAAAGGCCGGCAGGATTGAACGAAGCGCGTGGCGGGGCTTTGAAGTCCCGGCGCATGTCCGTGATGGAGGTTTTGATGTTGAAAAAATTGGTGGTGCTGGTCTGTCTTGCGGCCTTTTTGGGCGCCGGGTGCTCGACCGTGGGTGAGGTGACCGGCAAGACGGTCAAGGGCGTTGAAAACGCGGCCGACGATTTCAAGGAAGGATATCGCAAGGGCAAGAGCGAGTGAGGGCCCGGCGGTGTGCGGCGGCTTCGGGTTGAAGTCACGCCCGCGCGGCCTTGAAGATGATCTTTTGACCTTTTTTGACGAATGATCCAGGCATGTTGCCCCGCTTGGCGGGAATGCGCGTGCCATGCGATATTCGCATCGTTTCGGGGCCCTGCTGCTCCCAGGAAACCATTTGGCCGGGACACGGCAAAGAGTTTGCCAAATTGGGGAGAGCCGTATATTTTTATGCTCCTTTATTGGAGACCATTTTCTGGAGGAAAGAATGAGCAATCCGGTGGTCCTGGTGGACACGACCAAAGGAGAATTTCTGGTTGAACTGTTCGCGGACAAGGCGCCGCTGACCGTGGCCAATTTTTTGGGTTATGTGGACGATGATTTCTATGTAGGCACCCTGTTTCACAGGGTCGTGAAAGGGTTCATGGTTCAGGGCGGCGGACTCGACAACATGATGCGCGAAAAGCCTACCCGGCCGCCTGTCGCCAATGAGGCCGCCAACGGTCTCAAAAATGTCGAGGGCACCGTGGCCATGGCTCGCACCGCCGATCCGCACAGCGCCTGCGCCCAGTTTTTTATTAACACGGTCGATAACCCGGACCTTGATCATCAGGGAGAGGACGAGTTCGGCTATTGCGTTTTCGGTCAGGTCATTGACGGGATGGATGTGGTCAAGAAAATTGAAAAAGTCCGGGTCAAGGCCCAGGGCGATCACGAACACGCACCCGCCGATCAGGTGTCCATTAACTCCATTACCCGTTTCGAATGACGGTTTACGGTGAAGTAAGGTAGTCAATCATGAGTGAAGATTTTGCCGAGCTGTTCGCATCCTATGAATCCCAGCGCAAGACAGCCCTCAAGGCAGGGGACAAGATTTCCGGTACAGTGATTTCCATTGGTCAGAAGGCCGCTTTCATTGATTGCGGATCGGCAGTGGATGGTATCGTGGACCGCGAGGAATTGCTGAACGACGACGGAGAGCTGAGTGTCGCCGAAGGCGATACGCTGGAACTTTACGTGGTGGGCGTGACCGACGACAGCGTGCGTTTGTCCAAGGCACTGACCGGCATCGGCGGCCTCAATATGCTCGAAGACGCCTATAACAGCGGCGTGCCGGTGGAAGGGAAAGTGCGCGAGCAGATCAAGGGCGGCTTTCATGTAGAGGTATTGAAGCATCGTGCCTTCTGCCCGGTTTCCCAGATCGATGCGCGCTACGTCGCGACCCCCGAGGATTATGTCGGGCAGACTCTGCAGTTTCGGATCACCAAGGTTTCCGAGAACGGGCGCAACATCGTCGTGTCCCGCCGGGCCCTGCTCGAAGAGGAGCAGAAGCAGGCTAGCGCCAGCTTTTTCGAGACGGTCAGCGAAGGCGACATCGTCGAGGGTACGGTCACTCGTCTGGCCGCTTTCGGAGCCTTTGTGGAGCTGGTTCCGGGCGTGGAAGGGCTGGTGCACATTTCCGAGATTTCCTGGGCCAGAATTCAGAGCCCCGAGGAGATCCTGAGCATGGGCGACAAGGTGCGGGTCAAGTATCTGGGCACAAGCGCGGGCAAGAAGCCCGGTGAGACCCGTCTGTCCCTGTCCATCAAACAGGCGCAGGATGATCCCTGGAAGACCGTGGCCGATCGCTTCAAGGATGGCGACAAGGTCACTGGCAAGGTGGTCAAGCTCATGGATTTTGGCGCCTTCGTGGAGATCGCTCCTGGCATCGAAGGATTGGTTCACGTCAGCGAGATGAGCTACGCCAAGCGTATCAACAAGCCCGGCGATGTGGTCCAGGTCGGCGACATGGTCGCGGCCGTGATCAAGCAGGTCGATGTGGAGAAGCAGCGGATTTCGCTCAGCATGCGTGACGCCGAAGGCGATCCGTGGCTCAATGTGGCCGAGAAATATCCCGTGGGCCAGGCCGTGCAGGGCACCGTGGAGAAACGCCAGCAGTTCGGGCTCTTCATTTCCCTGGAGCCGGGCGTGACCGGACTTCTGCCCCAGTCGGTCATGTCCCGGGCTGACGGCGAGGTCAAATACGACAAGCTGGTTCCTGGCGATACCGTGGTGGTCAGCATCGAGAGCGTGAACACCCGCGAGCGCAAGATCAGCCTTGGAACCGGCAAGAAAGAGGAAGTGTCGGACTGGAAGGGCTACAAGCCCCAGTCTTCTGGTGCCGACATGGGCTCTTTGGGTAGCGCCCTGGCCGAGGCTCTGAAGAAGAAAAGCTAGGCTTTTTTTACGAGAGTAGACTCGTTCACCTTAAATTCAATGGAGGCTCATATGGCCATGGAACGATGGGAATGTCCGTGCGGCTATGTTTATGATCCGGCGGAAGGCGATGCGGAAAACAACATTCCGGCCGGCACCGCTTTCGAGGATCTGCCTGAGGATTGGGTTTGCCCCAAGTGTGGCGCGGAAAAAGAGTTTTTCGACAAGATGGATTGATGCCGGATTGTCCTCGGTTTTGTGGGGAGCAGGAAGTGATTCCGCTCCCTTTTTTTCGTTTCCGGGCGCTTGCCCGTGTTGAAAGGGGAGGCTTACGATGGATGAGGTGTTGAAGCACAAGGCGGCAAGTTGCTGGGAACGCTATATGGCGAGCGATGACAGGGCTGCCATGGATCTGTTGGCCAACGAGTTCCTTGACTTTTTGACCCGGTGCAAGACCGAGCGCGAAACCATCGCCTGGGTGGCGGAGCAGGCCGCAGCCAGCGGATTTTCCGATGATTTGCACCAGGATCTGGTCATCCTGCCTTTTCGTTCCAAGGCCGCCATCCTGGCGCGGCGGGGCACGAAGCCCCTGGCCGAGGGCCTGCGCCTGATCACGGCCCACGCCGACACTCCGCATCTGGATCTCAAACAGCATCCATTGCACGAGGAATGTCAGGTCGCGCTCATGAAGACGCATTATTACGGCGGCCTCAAGAAATATCAGTGGCTGGCCAGGCCCTTGGCGCTGCACGGCACCATCGTGGCCATGGACGGCCGGGTCATCCCGGTCTGCATCGGCGAGGACGAGGCTGATCCGGTCTTCACGGTTCTGGACCTGCTGCCGCATCTGGCCCGCAAGCAGCGCGAGGAGACGGTGGAGAAGGCTTTCGTGGCCGAGAAGCTCAATATCGCCATCGGCCATGAACCGGCCGAGACCGACGAGGACGCCAAGGTTCGGCAGCGGGTCCTGGAACTTCTTTACGGGCGTTACGCCATTCGCGAGGAAGACCTCTACAGCGCCGAGTTGCAGATCGTGCCCTCGGGCAGGGCCCGATTCGTGGGCCTCGACCGCGCGCTTCTCGGCGGATACGGACAGGATGACCGCCTGTGCGTGTTCGCGGCCTTCAAGGCGTTCATGGACGCACCAAGAGGGGAGCACACCCAGATTCTCTTGTTGTGGGACAAGGAGGAGATCGGCTCTGACGGCGCCACCGGCGCCAAGTCCCGCTTCATGGAATACGCCCTGGCCGACATCCTGGATGTCTGGGAGCCGGGCACCCGGCTGCGGCATGTCCTGGCGCGGACCAAGGCCGTCTCCGCCGACGTGCACTGCCCCATGGACCCGGATTATCAGGATGTACACGACAAATACAACGCCTCGCTGCTTGGCTTCGGTCCCGTTTTTTCCAAGTTCACCGGACACGGCGGCAAGTACGGCGCCAGCGAGGCCGATTGCGAGTACGTGGCCTGGTTTCGCGCGTTGCTGGCGGCGGAAAACATCCCGTGGCAGATGGCCGAGATGGGCAAGGTGGACGAGGGCGGGGGTGGCACGGTGGCCAAGGAACTGGCGGTCTACGGCATGGAGATCATCGATTTCGGTCCCGGAGTCCTGTCCATGCACAGCCCGTTCGAAATCAGTTCCAAGGCCGACCTCTTGGCCACGGTACACGCCTACAACGCTTTTTACCGCAGCTAGCAGGCCGCCCCAAAATCAAATAATTCGCAGGCTGCTGAAAAATGGTGAGATGCAAGGAAGCGAAAAAATCCAGGACGCGCGGTGTATTGTGACATACATAAGCGGTCTGGATTTTTTCGCTGACGCCGCAGATCGCCGTTTTTCAGCGGCCTGCTAGGAGAGACGCATGCCTGTCATCATGGGTACGGCCGGACATATCGACCACGGCAAGACGAGCCTCATCAAGGCCTTGACCGGCATCAACTGCGACCGCCTGGCCGAGGAGCAGAAGCGCGGCATCACCATCGAGCTTGGCTTCGCCTACCTGGACCTGACCCCGGAAGTGCGCCTCGGCATCATCGACGTGCCGGGCCACGAACGCTTCGTGAAGAACATGGTCTCCGGTGCGGCGGGCATCGACTTCGTGCTTCTGGTCATCGCCGCCGACGAAGGCATCATGCCCCAGACCCGGGAGCATCTTGAAATCTGTTCGCTCCTTGGCATCCGGGCCGGGCTTGTGGCTCTGACCAAGACGGACATGGTCGAGGAAGACTGGCTTGAACTGGTGCACGAGGAGGTTCAGACGTATCTGGCCGGATCGTTTCTGGAAGGCGCGCCCATCGTCCCGGTTTCGGCCCATACGGGTGCCGGTCTGGACGAGCTGCGCGGGCATATCGCCGAACTGTCCTCGACTTTTGCCCCGGACCGGCGCTCGGATCTGTTTCGCCTGCCCGTGGACCGCGTCTTCACCATGAAAGGCCACGGCACGGTCGTGACCGGCACATC
This sequence comes from Desulfomicrobium macestii, assembly GCF_014873765.1. NCBI lineage: Bacteria > Pseudomonadati > Thermodesulfobacteriota > Desulfovibrionia > Desulfovibrionales > Desulfomicrobiaceae > Desulfomicrobium > Desulfomicrobium macestii. Next base: position 56,659 of record NZ_JADBGG010000001.1, read on the forward strand.
CATTTCCGGGGCATTACGTCTGGGCGAAGAGATCGAGATCGTCCCGTCCGGGCACCGCTCCAAGGTGCGCGGTCTGCAGGTGCATGGCACGGCCGCCGAAGTGGCCCGGGCCGGCGAGCGCACCGCCGTCAACCTCTATGGCCTGGAGGTGGCGGAGCTTGAGCGCGGCGAAGTGCTGGCCCATCCGCAGACCCTCTTTCCGTCGCCGGTCTGGGACGTGGAGATGACCTGCCTGTCGTCTTCGCCCAACCCGTTGAAGCACCGTACGGAAGTTCATTTCCATCACGGTTCGCGCGAGATTCTGGCCAAGCTCTTTTTTCTCGACCGTGACAAGCTCGAACCCGGCGAAACGGCGGTCTGCCAGGTCCGCTTTCCCCGTCCATTGCCCGGCGTATACGGGGACCGTTGCATCGTGCGCTCGTTCTCGCCCCTGCAGACCGTGGCCGGCGGGCGGATCATCAATCCCCTGGGCCGCAAGGTCCGCCGTCATTCCAAGGATATGGAAACCCTGTCCACCCTGGGTGCCGCCACGGGCGAGGAGCTTCTTCTGGCCCAGCTGCGGCTGGCCGGGCGCGGTGGGCTGACCGTGGCCGAGCTGCGCATCATGACCGACATGGAGTCCAAGCTCCTGGACAAGACCCTGCAGATTCTGGGCGGCAAACAGCTGGCCTTTCAGTTCGACCGCGACGACAAACGCTTCGTGGGTGCGGACGTGCTCGACGGTCTGGCCGGGGCCTGTCTCGAATACCTGGGCGAATACCATCGCCGCGAGCCCATGCGTCAGGGCTTGTCACGGGCCGAGCTGATTTCCGGATTCGGCCGGGGCATGCACCCGAAACTGGTGCATTTTCTGGTCGAGCGGCTGGTCAAATCAGGCCAGGTGCTGCTCGAAGCCGACATCCTGCGCCTGCCCGGACATGTGGTCTCCCTGGCCTCGGATCAGTCGGGCCTGCGTACGCTCATGGAGACGACCTATGTACAGGCGGGGCTCATGCCGCCGACCACCAAGGCTTTTCTGGAGGAGAACGGGCTGACCGCCAAGGATGTGGCGCAGATGTACCGGCTGCTCATGGAAGAGGGCGTGCTCATCAAGGTCAGCGAGGAGTTCTATTACGCCAAGACGGCCATGGACGATCTGATCGGCCGGGTCCGGGAGTTCTTTGCCTCGAATCAGGAAATGGGGCCCCAGGATTTCCGCGACATCACCGCCCTGACCCGCAAGTTTGCCATTCCGGTGCTCGAATACCTGGACAAGGAAAAGATCACCATGCGCATTGGGGACAAGAGGCAGATCAGGAAGAGGTAAGGGGCTTGATTACGGTTCGTTTTGTTTTGTCATTGAAAAAATCCTCGCTTCGGTGGGGATTTTTTTGTTGGTGGTGGCGGAGGGGACTTCTGGCTGGAGGGGCGTTCCAGCGTGGGCCGGGACGCTTGAGGTTAAGCGTAAGGAAAATTTGGAATTGCAAGGGGTGCCGGGGGCATGGCTTTTGTCCGCCGGAGGCATGGCTTTTGCGGGAGGCGCGTTCCGTCGCAGGCCGGGCAAGGTCTGCCGGGACTCCCTCGCGGGCTTCGTAATGCTTCCCGGCCTTGAGCTTCGGGCAGGGAACAGCGCGTTGTGCGTATCACGGCCGGGAAGCAAACGATGCCTGCGCTCGGTCAGACAGCCGACAGCCCTTGCCCGGCCCACGCCGGAACGCTTGAGCTGGTGCGGGAAAGTTGAAGCAGGATTGCAAGGGGTGCAGGGGGCGTGTCCCCTGCCCGCCGGAGGCATGGCTTTATCTTGGGGTCATGGCCTTCTTGGTTTTGGCGGTGGGCATGGCTGTGGCCGGGTCTTCGGGCCAGGGGTGTTTGGGGTAGCGGCCGCGCATCTCGGCGCGGACGAGGGGGTAGGCGCTTTTCCAGAACGAGGGCAAGTCGCGGGTGACTTGCAGGGGGCGGCCGGCGGGGGAGAGCAGGTGCAGGACCAGGGGGTGGCGTCCGTCTGCCAGGGTGGGTGTGGTGGCGCAGCCGAACATTTCCTGCAATTTGACAGGAAGGACGGGCCCGGACTCGGGGCTGTAGTCGATCTTGCGTTTCGCCCCTGTGGGCACGATCACGAATTCGGGCGCAAGCCGGTCCAGTTCCCTCAATTTTTCCCAGCCCAGCAGCGCTTTAAGCGCCTGCAGCAAATCGATTTTGCCGAGATCCATGCCGGATCGTGCCCCGGTTGCGAAGGGCCCGAGCCATTGATCGATGCTTTCAAGGAGCGTTTGGTCGGACATGTCGGGCCAGGACCCCTGATCCAGGCTGCACAGGAAACGAACCCGATCTCGCAGGTTTTGGCATTCGCCGGTCCAGGTCAGCCGCGAAAGATCCCGTTGTCCTTGGAGCAAGGCGCGGGTCATGGTTTCCGGGTCGGTGGCCAGATTTTCTTCTTTTACGCAGAGCGCATCGAGCATGATTTTGCGCAGGCAGACGATGCGGTCTCTGACCTGGTCCAGGTGGACTTCCTCAACGGCCCGCAACTGACCCCCAAAGTGTTTTTCCAATTCGCGCAGCGAAACCGGGGCAGACTGCCAGATTTTTGCTCCGGCCGCGTCTCCGTCCAGATCGGCGATGGCCAGAAATTCGTGTCCTGTCAGGGCGCTTGGTCCTGGCCACATTGCCTTGCGGCCGCTGGCCAGACGATAGGTTCCGTCCTGCTGGCGTCGGGCGATGCGGTCCGGGTAGGCCAGGGCGATGAGAATTCCGGCGGCCTCGGGGTCGGGTTGTTCCAGATTGACCGAGGCCAGTCGCGCGATCTGTTCCATGCTGGCGCGCAGGGTGTCTTTGCGTGAAAGGGGATTGGGATGAGTGCGCAGCGTATCGCGCAGATCCGAGGAACCGCGCATGCTCCGACCAGGTTCACCCAGGATTGCGGCCAGATAGGCGGCGGTTGGGGCGAGGCCGTGCTTTTTGGCCGTGAGCACCATATGGCCGAGGCGCGGATGCAGGGGCAGGAGCGCCATTTCACGGCCGTGGGGGGTGATGCGTCCCTTGTCGTCCACGGCCTCCAGGCTTTGCAGCAAATGCATGGCGCTCTTGTAATGCCCGGCCGGGGGCGGCGTCAGCCAGGACAGGGCGCCGGGGTCGGTGGCGCCCCATAGGGCCAGGTCGAGCGCCAGTGGGGCCAGATCGGCTTCCAGCATCTCCGGCGCGGGGAAGGGCTTGCGGCTGACCTCGTCGGCCTGGTCCCAGATGCGGAAACAGATGCCGGGTTCCGTGCGCCCGGCGCGGCCCCGGCGCTGGGTCAGGGTGGCCAGGGAGGCGGGTTCCGTGACCAGAACCGTCATGGAACTCTTGGGGTCGAAGCGCGGCAATCGGGCCAGCCCGCTGTCGACGACGATGCGCACTCCTTCGATGGTCAGCGATGTCTCGGCGATGGCCGTGGCCAGGACGATCTTGCGCGTACCGGGCATTGGGGGGGCGATGGCCTTGTCCTGCTCTATGGCGGTCAGGGCGCCAAGCAGGGGGTGGATTTCGACTCCGGCTCCGGGATTTTCGAGCAGTTCCGCGGTGCGCCTGATTTCGCGGGCTCCGGGCAGAAAGGCCAGGATGCTGCCCTGCTCCGTGGCCAGGGCATGGCGGATGGCTCGGGCCATGCGTTCTTCGAGAAAGCGCCCGGACAGGCGCAGGTAGCGGGTTTCCACTTCATGCGGCTGTCCCGGGCAGCTCAGGATTCTGCATGGCTCAAGGAGCTCGGCCACGGCAGCTGCGTCCAGGGTGGCGGACATGATCACCAGACGCAGGTCCGGGCGCAGGGCGTCTCGAATCTCAAGACACAGGGCCAGGCCCAGGTCGGCCTGCAGGCTGCGCTCGTGGTATTCGTCGAAAATTACGCAGCCGTAGCCGGAAAGCCCGGGATCGTGTTGCAGCATTCGGGTCAGGATGCCTTCGGTCACGACTTCGATCCGCGTGGCGCTTGAGACCCTGATATCGAGCCGGGTGCGGTAGCCCACGCGCTCACCGGCTTTTTCACCAAGGAGCCCGGCCATGTGGCGGGCAGCGGCGCGTGCAGCCAGGCGTCTGGGTTCGAGCATGAGGATTTTGTTTTTGCCCAGCCAGGCCGCATCGAGCAGGGCCAGGGGAATGCGCGTGGTTTTGCCGCTGCCTGGGGGTGCGTGGACCAGGCAGGCGGTTTTTGAGCTCAGGGTGCGCGTAAGCTCGGGCAGGAGCGCGTCAATCGGAAGACTGGGGGATAGAGTTGGAGGAAGAGTGGGCATGGGCGACGGATCGCGTTGGGAAGCGGACATGGCTTTAGAAGACGGCGCGGCATGCGAGCAGCGCCATCATCGCGTAGATTCCCGCCAGCCCGTCGTCGATCATGATGCCCCAGCCGCCGGGCAGCCAGCGCTCCGAGGCCCGCACCGGCCAAGGCTTGGTGATGTCAAAAAGGCGGAAGAACACAAAGGCCGGGATGATCCAGAGCGTGTCGGAGGCGAGCAGCGGCAGCAGCGTGACCCATTGCCCCCAGAGTTCGTCGATGACCACGCAGGATGGGTCCTTGCGGCACATGCTTTTTTCGGCCCGGCCGGCACACCAGCTGCCCAGAGGGAAGAGCAGAATAAGGACTGCGACGCGTCCCCACATCGGCAATGGCAGAAAGAGAAATGGCGCGAGGATCGCCGCGACCAGGGAGCCCCATGTGCCGGGAGCCTTGGGCATGCGCCCGGCCGCGCCGAGGGTGGCCAGGTTCAGCGGCAGCGTTTCGAGCCAGCTTGTCTTGCAGTTTGACGGGTCAGGCATTGGCCACTCCGATGGCTCCGATTTCGAGCAGACAATTGAGCACCGAACGCAGGGGCAGGCCGACGACATTGGTGTAGGACCCCTGTACCTCGTCGACCAGAAAAGCGCCGATGCCCTGGATTCCGTAAGCTCCGGCCTTGTCCATGGGTTCGCCCGTGTCGATGTAGGCCTGGAGCATGGCCCGCGAATTTTCCGCCATGTGGACCCGCGTGGTCACTGTTTGGCAAAGAGAGATTCCGTCGCCGTGGTGAAGCACGCAGAAGCCGGTCATGACCTGGTGCCAGCGCCCCGAGAGGGATGAAAGCATGGCCAGGGCATCGTCTATGTTTCGTGGCTTGCCAAGGATGCTTTCGCCCTCGACCACGATGGTGTCGGCGCTGATAATCACCTTGTCCGGGTGTCTGGCCGCGAGGTCCTGACCCTTGATGCGAGCCATGCGCGCCGCGTAGTCCGCCGGGGCCTCTCCCGGTTCGGGAGCCGGTTCCTTCAGGGTGCTGGGTACGACCTCGAATCCAAGGCCCTGTCCGGCCAGGAGCGCCTGCCGCCGGGGCGAGGCCGAGGCCAGGAGCAGGGGCCTGCGCGCGCGGAACGGGCCCTGGTTCATTTGTCCTCCGGGGGGGCGATGAGCGCGTCGCGCAGGGCCTCGTCCAGGGTGGGATGGGCGAAGATGTGTTCGTGCGCGGTGTGGGCTGTCCAGCGGTCGCGGACCATGATTTCCGCCAGGGTGACCAGGTGGGATGCGCCATGGCCGACGGCGGTCACGCCATGCACGACGCCGTCCACCCAGGCGACCTTGACCAGCCCCTGGGCCTGGCCGTGGGCCTGGGAAATCGGGTTGGCGCCGAGATTGGCGCGGGAAACGGTCACGGTCTTGCCCTGAGCCGTCAGTTCGGCTGCGGTGTGCCCGGCGCGCATGACCTCGATCGATCCATAGATGCAGCCGGGGATCGGGCCGGGCGCGTAGGGCGCGGCCGTTTCGCCCAGGGCGTGCAGGATAGCGTGGCGTCCCTGGTGCTCGGCGGCGTGGGCCAGCAGCGTGCGGCCGTTGACGTCTCCGATGGCGTAGATGTTTGGCGCGGCCCGGAGGAAGTCATCCGTGATGATCCAGCCAGCGCCGGTCAGGGCGACGCCTGCGTTTTCAAGGCCAAGGCCGGGAGTGTTCGGTTTGCGTCCGACGGCGACCAGCGCCTTTTCGACACGGATTTCAGCGCCGTCTTCCAGTCGCACCAGAACCGATTCGTCCTCGCTGGCCAGTCCGGCCACGCGCTTGCCCGTGACGATGTTCCATTTTTTGCGCTTGAGCATGCCGTGGAGGGTCTGGGCGATTTCCTCGTCTTCGGCGGGGGCGATGCGGGGCGCGGCTTCGATGACATGAATTGTCGCCCCCAGGCGGTGCCAGAAATCGGCCATTTCAAGGCCGATGGCCCCGGCTCCGATGATCGCGAGGCTTTCGGGCGCTTCGTCGAGATCAAGAAGGTCGGTGGAGTCGAGGATCCGTTTGTGATCCGGCTCAAGCCCTGCAAACCAGTTCGTGGAGGATCCGGTAGCGATGACCAGAGTCTCGAAAGTCAGGGTTTGTCCGGCCTCGTCGTCGATGCGCACCGTGTTTTTATCCAAAAGGGCAGCTTGACCCTGGACCAGGGCGATTCCATGTTTATCAAGACAGCAGGCCATGGCCTTGTGGGTGGCCGCGACAAATGCGTTCTTTCGTTTCTTGAGCGCGCCCATGTCCATCTGCACGGAGCCGCTGCACAGGCGCAAGCGCGACTGGGAGTGCAGCCCTTCCAGATGAGCGGTGGCTCCAAGGTAGAGCTTGGTGGGGATGCACCCCCAGTTGAGGCACGTCCCGCCGAGGTTTTGTTTCTCGATGAGAGCGACCGTTTTTCCTCTTTGACTGGCGAGCAGAGCTGCGGCATAACCGCCCGGACCTGCTCCTATGACAATGATGTCAAAATGGCTCATGTGGGTTCCCGTGTGGCTTAATTGATGGGCGTTCAAGCTGAAACGCGAAATCCTAATCGGAAGCAGGGCGGAACTCAACCCTTGGCGTAGCCTGTGCGCTCAGGCCAAATCGGAGCTGGACAGGTGTCCGGCCTTTTTGTTTGGCGGGGCGGCTTGGCGGGGATTCCAATACCAAAATACTCGGATTTACAAGTCGATTGCCTCTACGCCATGGCGCAGGGGGATATGGAGATACGATGCAGGAGAATTTGAAGAGTCGGAGCGGGGGAAAACGAAAGGGAGTCGCCTCGCTTTTTGACGATTACGAGATCAAGGACCTTTTTCGCAGATACATCCAGCTCTTGATAGTGGTCGAGGTGCTTATCTTTCTGGTCTGCTGGGTTTACCAGCTGGGCATTGACGAGGTCGCGGTGACAGGCAAGCCCGTGGATGTCCCTTTCCCCTGGAAGGCCTATTTCCTGGTCTCCTTTTCGGCCCCGGTTGCAGTGACGTTTCTGGTCGGCATAGTGGTCGTAGCCTTCAATTCTTTTCTTTACGGGCAGAAAAAAGGCCCTGTTTTCAAGGAAACTTCCACCGAAGGAGCCGCAAGCAAACTGGTCAAGGCGGCAAATTTCTGTTTTCAGCTCCCGTTTTTGCTGACGCTTCTGCTGCTCGGCGTATTCATGGGGATCGTCTACAATCTGGGGGCGATCATGGAATATCTTGGCCGGTTCGGCGAGGCCGCGGCCAAAGTCATTCTGATCGGGCTGGGCTGTGTTCTGGTGGCCGGGACCATATTCGGGATCGTGCGCATGGTTCTCAACTACAAATTGCGCAAAAAGAACATGGAGTACGATTACAAACGGGAGGTCATGGATCGGCTGGGCATCGCGATTCTTGACGAGCGCACCATGATCGACAGGCAGGGCCAGGTGGTCGGGCCCCGAAATATCGAGATATCCGCCACTGAACAGGATGTGTTGCCGCCCGCGACGACGGAACCCGCGGTGTCCGAAAAACCGGATTGTCGCTGAAAAGCCTTTGACCGCCGCCCAAGAGGAAGTATTTCCTTGCATAACAACCCGGTATATCCGGGTTTTTTTTGCGCCCAGAGGATTGGGTGCCGGATTGTTTGCGATGGACGGCGAAATCGTTTCGGTCGCAATGATCATCTTTTGAGGATCGACTTGCGGAGGCGTAGAGCACGCCTGGATGTAAAGTAATGAATGTTTACCAACTCTTGCAATATTGTGTATGAAAACAGTCCGAAATATTTTGTCGACTTATTGGGTCTGAAATCAAAATGATATTTACACAGTGTCATTTCTAGGCTAGCCGGTTTGCAAGAAAATTTAGCTAGTAAAGTGAGTCTTTGGCATGAGTTAGCAGGGTCAGAAATTTGGACTGCTCGCCTGAATTCATACCGGCATCATGTTCAAGATTGGCTTTTGGCGTAACCTAGTTGGTAAGGAGGGCGTGTATGAGTGAGTATTCTGCCTGGGATTGGGGCATAGGCTCCAGAACCGTGGCCGACCTATCCGAGTGTGATTGCGACGTTGAATGGCGCGAGGAAAATCAGGTCAGTCCCGATGGCGAAAAGGTGGCGGCCGTGGTCAAGACCGGTGAGATGGAATTCAGCGTCTGTGTCAACGGCACATGCTGGGAGCCCAGATATGAGCGCATCTGGTATTTGCGCTATTCTCCCGACGGGCGCCTGGCCGGATTGGCCTGCGACGGCGACTGGACCATGTGCGTGGACGGCGAGCCTTGGGAAGATACCTACAGTTTTCTGTTCAACACGCTTTTTTCGAAGGATGGCTCGGTCATCGCCTGTAGCGTAGCCGATTCCATGACCTACGGAATGGTGGTCGAAGGCGTGGTCTGGGAAACGCTCTTTCCAAACGCCAACAATTTCATTCTCAGCTCCGACGGCAAGCGCAGCGCTGCCGTGGTTCAGACCGTGCCTTTGGGGCAGGCCGAAGTGTTCAAGTTCAAGGAAGGCGCATACTCCGTCGCGGTAGACGGTACGCCTTGGGACGTGAACTTCGTGAACGTCTGGACTCCACGATTCAATGCCGACAACTCCTCGGTCGCGGCCCAGATTCGACACACGCTCTTCGATTACACCATTGCCATTGACGGCAAGCCCTGGACTGAGAATTTCAACCAGGTCTGGGAGCCGCTCTTCCATCCGACCAAGAACTCGGTGGTCGCGCCGGTGCGTCTGTCCGGCAAGTGGGGCATGGCCCTGGACGGCAAGATCATCTGGCAGCCTACCTTCTTCCAGGTATGGCAGCAGCAGTTCAGTCCTTCCGGAGACAAGCTCGCCGCCATAGTCTGCCCCAACTACGGGCGCTGGACTCTGGCAGTGGACGGCAATCCCTGGAACACGACTTTTGGCGACATGGTCATGGACATGACCTTCAGCCCCGACGGCAAGCGTCTGGCCGCTCTTGGCAAGCAGGATGGCAAGTGGACCGTATTCTCTGACGACAGGGCTTGGAACAGCCATTACGACATGTGCTATGCTCCGGTCTTCTCTCCGGACAGCAAGCATGTTGCCGCAAGAGTGGAAAAGAACGGCCGTTTCACCATTGCGGTGGATGGCAAGGAATATGGCCAGGGTTTCGATCAATGCTTTGACCCGACGTTCAGTCCTGATGGAAGCCGAATTCTCATTCGCGCCATCGTGGACGGAAAGTACCAAAGAATTGTCGAGTCCGTAGCAAAAATCATCGGATAAGGAGGCTAGACATGCAGGATGTCTATTTATTGGTATCTGGCCCCCTGGCTTGGGCTGCCTGGACTATTTTTGTTCTTGGATCAATATACAAAATATGGTCGACACTGAATACCGCTAAAAAGAAAGATCAGGTTTTGCTTAATTATGTTTCATTCAAATATGGAATGAGATCCATCATCAACTGGTCGATTCCGTTCAATACGGTCAACATGAGGTTGAACCCCATTTTTACCGGTGTCGCGTTTTTCTTCCACATCGCTTTTTTTGTGCTGCTCATTTTTGTTTCCGCACATCAAATCATGATCGAGGAAGGATTCGGTATCGGCTGGTTCACCATTCCTGATTTCGTGGCCGACATTATGGCCTTTGCGGTCATTGGCGCGTGCATCTTCTTTGCCGTGCGTCGGGTCATTCGTCCTGAAGTGAGCTATGTCACCGACTGGACGGATTTCGGCCTGCTCGCCCTTGTGGCGGCGCCCTTTGTGACGGGAGTTCTGGCCTACCATCAGCTTGGCGATTACATGCTCATGGTCGTGCTGCATATGGTCTCGGCAGAGCTTTTGCTCGTGGCCATTCCCTTCACGCGTCTCAGTCATATGCTGCTGGCTCCCTTGACCAGGGCATATATCGGGTCTGAATTCGGCATGGTGCGCCACGTCAAGGATTGGTAAAAAGAGGAGAACGCTATGAAAGAACGCGTCTGGATAAAAGACGAAGGTGTTGAACGGGGAGCGGAAAAGCTGACCCCGGAAAGGATCGAGAAGACGATCAATGCAGTTTTCGACAATGAGGCCGGTGCCCGTCTCAAGGCATACGTCGAGACCTGCGCCCACTGCGGCCTGTGTTCTGATGCCTGTCATTTCTTTTTGTCCCGGGATCGCGATCCGCGGTTTTCCCCTGTGGGCAAGGTCAAACAGACCATCTGGGAAATGCTTGACAAGAAAGGCAAGGTTTCGGCCGAGTTCATGAAACAGGCCATTCAGGTTGCGCAGACGGAATGCAACATGTGCCGCAGGTGCGTTCAGTATTGTCCGTTTGGTATCGATATCGCGTACATGATGTCGTTGGTGCGCCGGATTGGTCACAAACTGGAGATCACGCCCCTCTATATTCAGGATACGGCTCATTCACATGCCGCCACCATGAATCAGATGTGGGTCAAGGATGACGAATGGATAGACGCCCTGATCTGGCAGGAAGACGAGTTGCGCGAGGAGCTGCCCACTGCGCGCATTCCGCTGGAAAAGGAAGGCGCGGAGATCATGTATTCCGTGATCGGACCGGAACCCAAGTTTCGTACCCAGCTCATTTACCAGGCCGCAGCCATCATGAATGAAGCCGGCTGCGACTGGACCATGCCGGCGACTCCCGGCTGGGACAACTCCGACATGGCCATGTACACCGGCGACTCGGAAATGATGGGCCGCCTCAAGAGAATGCATTTCGACACCGCGGCCAGACTGCGCGTGAAGAAAATCGTCATGGGTGAATGCGGCCACGCCTTCCGCTCCGTGTACGATACCGGCAACCGCGTGCTGGGCTGGCAGATGCCGCCCATACAGGTTGTTCACGCTCTTGAATTTTACTGGGACCTCTTGAACGAAGGCAAAATCAAGGTCGCCAAGAAATTCGAGGAGCCGGTCACCTTTCATGACCCCTGCAACGTGGTGCGCGGGCGCGGGTTGCACGAAAAGGCGCGGGAAGTGGTGCGGGCTTTCTGTCCCAATTTCATCGAAATGACCCCCAACAAAGAGCACAACTATTGCTGCGCCGCAGGCGGCGGAGTCATCAACTGCGGCCCGCCGTTCAAAAACGCTCGCGTGGAGAGCAACAGGGTCAAGGCTGAGCAGTTGCAGGCCACCGGAGTCAAGGTCTGCATAGCTCCATGCCATAACTGTCATGGTGGTCTTGAAGATATTATCCACAAGTACAAACTTGGCATCGAGCTCAAGTTCCTTGGGGAAATTATCTATGATTGCATGGAAAAACCAAATGCTGTCTAGGGGTGAGCAATGAGACATATACTATACAGATACTTCATTTTCTGCTCTGTCGTGCTCTGCGTCACGTTTTGCAGTATTTCGGCTTTTTCCCAGGACGACACCTACTTGAAGGTTGATGCCTTTGAAAAATTGGAACGCCCGATCAGTGCGTTTGATCATGATGATCACAACGACAAGGCTGCCTTGGAAGATTGCTCAGTTTGCCATCATGTCTACGAGGATGGAAAATTGGTCGAAGGCGAAAGCTCCGAGGATCAGGCTTGCGCCGACTGCCATACGCTCAAGGCGCAAGGCAGCCAGCCTGGGCTCATGATGGCTTATCACAGGCAGTGCAAGAGCTGTCACATCGAGTCCAAGAAAGGTCCCGTCGCTTGTGGCGAATGTCATGTAAAAAAATAATCGGCTCCTGTTTCCCGACTTTGCAACCGGCTCTCGTTTGAGGGCCGGTTTTTTTATTAGTAAATTTCGTTTTGGGACCATCCCTCCGCACGGCATTGACGATTTTTTTCACTCTTTGTAGCTACAAAGTTCAGATAAGAAAATTCATAAATACGGTGAGTTGTTGTTGCTTTTGATTGCTAAGGAACGCCACTTGGCAGTGGAAGTCAGCAATCTCAAGTGATTGTGAAAAAATGGATTAGCTATTGACGAGGTTGTCGTAATTCTATACCTCCTAGGTCGGAATAAATCATACCCAAATGGTCTGCTTAGTCTCGAGACCTTTTTCGCGGACCTCATGCGTCAAATGCACCGGGTTTGATTTTTTCTTTTCAAGGAAGGTGCTGGGGGGCGCAGCCTCCGGGCTTGGGAGGTTTCCGGAATTTTCCGGAGCGGATTTCAACAAAGGAATTTTCACATGGAGAAGGGAAGACCAATGCTGCGATGGGTTGGAATCCTGTGCGTAAGCATGGCTGTGGCTGGATTCGGTCTGAACGCTCTTGGGGGAAAACAGGCATCGATCGAAACGAAGACGATGGGCGCGGATCTGATTTCCATCGACACGCTCAAGAAATTCGGTGATCTCGATTATCCTGTGGTCCAGTTCGAGCACGACAAGCACACCAAGGCTGTGGAGGGCAAGTGCGAATCATGCCACACTGTGACCGGCAATACGGTCACGGCCAAGTTCAAGCGTCAGGAAGATACGAATGCCGCGGAAATCAAGGCCATTTATCACGACAACTGTATCAAGTGTCACACGGATACGACCAAGGCCGGCAAGAAAAGCGGTCCCGGCAGCGAACAGTGCCGGACCTGTCACGCTGGGCCCACGGAGTCGTCACGGACTTTGATCTCGTTTGATAAATCCCTTCATTACCGTCACTCGTCCTCGAAGATGGTTCTTCCTGCCCCGGGGCAGAAGGAGAACTGCTCCAAGTGCCACTCCCAGGACAAGCCCGAAGAGCGCAATCTCGCCTTTGCCGAGAACAAGGATCAGGCACATGAAAAATGCATGTCCTGCCATATGGAAATCGGCAAGGCCAAGCAGCCTACCGGTCCCGTGGAGTGCGCCGGCTGTCACGACGCCGGTGTTCGCGCCGGATTCAAGAAGGTCGCGGATGTGCCAAGGCTTGAAGCCGGACAGACCGATTATGCGCTGCTCATGGCCGCCACGGCCAAGGCCGGAACCGAGCCCAAACTGGTCAGTGCCGTAGCTTTCAATCACAAGCTGCACGAAGAAAAGAACGAGAATTGCTCGGTCTGCCATCACAACGCTTCTTCCAAGGGCGTGATCCCCTGTTCGCAGTGCCACACTTCGCTGGGCAAGGAAGAGGGCGGATTCGTAACTACCGAGCAGGCCATGCACCGCGTGACCGCCCAGGCCAGTTGCGTGGGATGTCATGCCAAGTCTCAGGCCAAACCTGAGTGCGCCGGATGCCATACGTTCATGGGCAGAACCGGTCAGGGCACCGATGCCAGTTGCGCCAAGTGTCATGTCGACATCACGCCCGGGGCCGAACTGGTCAATGACAAGAACGCCCGGAACAACACCGCCGCGATGTTGATGAACACCCGCGTCAAGACCGATCCTGAAATCAAGGTCAACGAGATTCCCGAGATCGTCGAGATCGGCGTCCTGGCAAACGAGTACGAGGTCAGCAAGTTCCCGCATCGCAAGATCGTGCAGAAGATCATGGATGGCATGAAGGACGACGCCATGGCTGCGTATTTCCACTCCAGTCCCAACGCTGTCTGTTCCGGCTGTCATCACAACAGCCCCGCTTCGGCCAATCCTCCCAAGTGCGTCAGTTGCCATGGCAAGGTCGCGAGTGCCCAGGGTGGAGCCAAGCCTGATCTGAAGACCGCCTATCACCAGCAATGCATTGGTTGTCATAGCGAAATGGGCATCCAGAAGCCGGCGGCCACTGCCTGCGCGGAATGTCATGCCGTAAAGCAATAACCTGCCCGGAAGGTCGCAATAACGAGGAGCTACTATGAAACGCAGAAAATTCATTGGCATGCTGGCTGGCGCAGGAGCCTGTTTGGCGGCGTCTTCGGCCACAGCCGGTGGAACACACCATTTTAAGGGATATCCCGAAAGTTTCGGGGTCCTGTTCGACAGCACCAAGTGCATCGGCTGCAGAAAATGCGAAGCCGCATGCAACAAGGTCAACGAATTGCCCGCACAGCCGGTCCCCTTCGATGACCTGACAGTATTGGACAAGAGACGGCGTACGCATCACGACACCTTCACCGTGGTCAACAAGTACGAAATCGGCAACAAGCCGGTATATCGCAAGCAGCAGTGCAATCATTGTCTTGAGCCTGCCTGCGCTTCGGCCTGTTTTGTCGGCGCCTTCGTCAAGGACAAGACCGGCGCGGTCAGTTATGACGCCTCCAAGTGCGTGGGCTGTCGTTACTGCATGATCGCCTGTCCTTTTGAAGTTCCGACTTACGAATATCATGATCCCATCACGCCCCGGGTACGTAAGTGCACCATGTGCCAGCCGCGGATCGAAGAGGGCAAGCTCCCGGGATGTGTCGAAGACTGCCCCAAAGGCGCCCTGGTCTTCGGCCGTCGTGAGGATCTGCTGAACATTGCCCGGGAACGCATCCGCAAGCACCCGAACAATTACGTCGATCACATCTACGGTGAACGCGAAATGGGCGGAACGAGCTGGATGTACATTTCCGGCGTGCCGTTCGAAAAAATCGGCATGCGCGAGGATCTGGGCATCACTCCTGCTCCGGAACTCACTTCCGGCGCACTGTCCATTGTTCCGGCCATCGTCGGTCTGTGGCCCGTGTTTCTGACTGGAGCCTACGCCTTGACCAAGCGCCGGGACAAGATTGCCGAGGAAGAGCAGCACCATGCCGTGGCGGAAGCCGTGGCCGAGGCGCAGGCCGAAGCGGCGAAGAAGGCGAAAGCGGCCATGGACAAGGCGGAACGCGAAAAGCAGTCCGCCATTGATCGTGAAGTGAAAAAAGCGCTCAAGGAAGCGGAAGAGGCACGGCTCAAGGCCGAAACTCCCGCTGATCCGAGCGAGCAATAAGGAGGAGTGTTGATGTCTCACCACACCACACCAAACAAGACATTCTGGACTCCGGCGAATATACTGACCGCCGTCATCCTGGCCGTCGGCCTGGCTCTGACAGTGAAGAGATTCACCATGGGCATCGGGTCGGTGACCAACCTGACCGACGACAATCCCTGGGGCATCTGGATCGGATTCGACCTGCTCTGCGGCGTGGCCCTGGCCGCCGGCGGATACACGACCTCCGCCGCCGTGTATCTCTTCGGCATGAAGAAATACCATTCCGCGGTGCGCCCGGCCATCACCACCGCATTTCTGGGCTACGCATTCGTCGTCTTCGCCCTGCTCTACGACCTGGGCCGCTATTACCGGCTGCCCTATCCGCTGACCATCTATCCCGGTCCCACTTCCTTCCTTTTCGAGGTAGGTCTGTGTGTGGCCCTGTATCTTACTGTCCTGGCCATCGAATTCTCGCCCGCGCTGTGGGAAACCCTGCGCTGGAAGAAGCTCCGGTTCTGGGCGCATAGCCTGACCCTGGTGCTGACCATCTTCGGCGTTGTCCTGTCCACCCTGCACCAGTCTTCGCTGGGCGGACTGTACCTGCTCGCACCTTCCAAGCTGCACCCGCTGTGGTATTCGCCCTATCTGACGCTCTTCTTCTTCCTGTCGAGCATCCCGGCCGGCCTTTCCATGGTCATTTTCGAAGGTGGGCTGTCGCACAAGTTCCTGCATCACAAGATGGACGAGACTCACATCAAGGAAGCCCCTGGCGTGACTCTGGGTTTTGCCAAGGCCGCAGCCGTGGTCCTCTTCGCCTACTTCAACCTGAAGTGGATCGGCGTGGCACTGGACAACAACTGGCACCATCTCGCAACGGGCTGGGGCACCTGGTTCCTGGTCGAAATGTTCGGTTTCGTACTCGTTCCCTGCATGATGTACGCGGTCGCGGCGCGTGAAAAGAACCAGAAGCTGGCCTTCTATGCGTCCATCGTCACCGTGCTGGGCATTGTGCTCAACAGGCTCAATATCTCGCTGGTGGCCTTCAACTGGCAGCTTCCGTCCGAGTTACGTTATGTCCCTTCCTGGGAAGAGATCATGATCACCGTATTCATCGTCACCCTTGAAATCACCGTGTTGCGGATCTGCCTGAACAAGCTGCCGATCCTGCATGAACACCCTGAATTCAAGGGCGCGCACTAAAGGAGGCGGAAAAATGGAATTCATGACGCTTCATGACTTCATGTTCTGGACCAAAGGCATGGCCTATGTGGGTATGGGCGTTGGTCTGGTGGCATTCGTGGCCTTCTGGCTGTTCGTGTCCGAGAGGGACGTGGACAAGTTCGCTGACACGGAAGAAGAATAGGCTCGGGCCTTATCCGACCAATGAAGGAGTAATCTATGTATGAGATATTGACTGGTCCGCTGCTCTGGATTGCCTTTGCGGTATTCTTTGTCGGCTTGGCCGCCCGGGTGGTGATGTATTTCATGGGTCTCGACTGGAGACTGGACCGTGTGGCCTACAAACCGCACATGGGCTACGGCCTCAAGGGCGCTTTCCGGTCCGTTTATCGCTGGCTGTTGCCTTTCGGGACGTACAGCTGGAGAGCCAAGCCCATCTTTACGATCATGTTCTTCGTCTTTCACATCGGCCTTGTCATCGTGCCCCTGTTCCTGGAAGGACACGCGGTCATGATCAGAAACGGCCTTGGGATCGATTGGCCGGCAATGCCGCAACTGCTCGCGGATGTTCTGGCCATTGCGGCCTTTCTGGCCGGCCTTGGTATCGCCGTGCGCCGTCTGCTTCTGCCGGAAGTGCGCATCCTGACCGACATCAAGGATATCATGCTGCTGGTGCTGATTCTGACCCTGCTGGGCTCCGGCATCATCGCCACCTACCATACCGCAAACTATTCGTTCTGGATCACCCTGCACGTGCTCTGCGGCGTGATTGTGCTGCTGGCCGCTCCCTTCACCAAGCTGTCTCACATTGCGCTCATTTTCTGTACGCGCATTCAGATCGGCATGGATTTCGGGATCAAGCGCGGCGGAATGAAGTCCAATTTTGACTGGTAAGCCAAGAGGAATACGATATGCCCGAAGGTACAATTTGTAATAAGAGACCCGTTGCCACCCGAGAGGACCTCGACGCCCTCTTGGCGGACAGCAACGGCAAGAAATACTATGCGGAAATGGAACAGTTGGATGTGGATGCCGAGAAGCTTTGGGCGACCATCCAGAAGACCATGAAGTCACGAACCAAAACCTGGCTGGATATCTGCGCCCATTGCGGGCTCTGTGCCGACAGCTGCTTTCTGTACAGCGTGAACGGGCGTGACCCCAAGCAGGTCCCCTCGTACAAGATTCAGTCCACCCTTGGCGAAATCGTCAAGAAGAAGGGCAACGTGACCAACGAATTCATGCGCATGTGCATGGATACGGCCTGGTCCAAGTGCACCTGCTGCAACCGTTGCGGATCCTTTTGCCCCTACGGCATCGACATGGGCGTCATGTTCGGCTACCTGCGCGGACTGCTGCACTCCCAGGGTTTCGTGCCGTGGGAACTCAAGATCGGTTCCGGCATGCATCGCCTCTTCCGCGCCCAGATGGACGTCACCGTCGAGGAGTTCGTGGATACCTGCGAATGGATGGTGGACGAAGCGCTGGAGGAATGGCCTTGTCTGGAGATTCCGGTGGACAAGGAAGATGCCGACATCGTCTACATGATCAACGCCCGCGAGGCCAAGCATTACCCTGAAGACATAGTCGAGGCGGCCATCCTGTTTCACGTGGCCGGTGAGAATTGGACCATGCCCTCCGAGGGCTGGGAGATGACCAGCCTCTCCATGTTCGCCGGTGACTGGGAAGCCTGCAAGATGCAGGTTGAAACCGTTTACGGCGCCATGGAGCGCCTGCGTCCCAAACGCATGGTCGCGACCGAATGCGGTCACGCCTATCGTGCCACGGTCATCGAAGGTCCGTACTGGGCCGGACGGCCGGATGGGCAACCGCCCGTGGAGTGCCTGCACTACGTCGAGTGGGTGGCCGAAGCTCTCGAAACAGGCAAGCTCAAGATCGATCCGGCCAAGAGGATAAAAGAGCCCGTCACGCTGCAGGATTCCTGCAACTATGTGCGTAATGCGGGACTGCGTGACTGCGGTCGAATCATCATGAAGCATATCGCGGAAGACTTCCGCGAGATGTCCCCCAACAAGGAGCACAACTATTGTTGTGGCGGTGGTGGCGGGTTCAATGGTATCGGACGCTATCGGAAACAGCGCAACGTCGCGCTGAAGATGAAGCGTGAGCAGATTCTGGCCACGGGAGCGAAGTTCGTTATCGCCCCCTGCCACAACTGTTGGGATGCCATCCGAGATCTGGAAGAGGAGTTCGAGATCGGCATTCGCTGGAGCTTCCTGAAGCCGCTTCTGATCAAGATGCTGGTTGTTCCGGAGCATCTCTTGCCGCAGGAATAAGTCTGTCCAGACAACGGCATGCCGCCATGAAAGGCGGCATGCCGCAAACAGAACGGGAGTTGACATATGTTTACAAAGATTCTGTTCGCCACCTCCGGCTCTCCCTGTTGTGATGCCGCAGCGCGTGTCGCGTTCGATTTGGCAGCGCGTTATAATGCCAAGCTTTTTGTCCATCATGTGCTGGGCGTGCCCAGTCGTGGCTTCAGTCAGGTCGTTGTCGACGTGCGAACCGGCGAAAAGGTGGAGTTGGACGAGGATTATACATTGTGGGTCAAGGATGAACTGGCCAATACCTATGACCGTCAAATGAAGAGCGGGGTCGATTGCGAGATCGAAACCGCCGTAGGCATTCCGCATCGCGAGGTGCTGCGCAAGGCTCGTCAGGAAGACGTGGATCTGATCGTCATGGGTGCGAGCACCACCGGGTGCGAAGCCGATGCCGATGCCTATCAGCGTCACTTCGCCGGCTCCACCCTGCAGCGTGTGGCCAAGGCCTCCAAGGCTCCGGTCCTGGTAGTCAACCGTCCCGTGGCCTCTTTTTGGGGTGGTTTCACCAATATCGTCTTTGGCGCGGACTTTTCCAAGGCGTCCGAGCATGCTTTCAAGTTCGCTCTCAACACGGCCAAGGAACTGGATGCCAAGCTGCACGTTTTCCATGCCATCGACATCGGTTCCACACACAGTCTCATTTCCCAGAAGCAGCTTGATGACCAGATGATCGAGGCCAGGGACCGGATGCGTCGCAAGTATCTCATCCAGACCGGAGATTTCAAGAATGTAACGGCCGACATCTGGGAAGGCATCCCGTATGTCGAAATCGTCAAGTATGCCAGAGAGAAGCAGGCCGACCTGATCGTCATGGCGCATCATTCCAAGGATGTCGGCGACGAGGATTCCGCGTTTGGACATACCCTGGAGCAGGTGTTGCTGCGCGCCACCTGTCCCGTTGCTTCGGTCAATCGTCCGGATAAAATTCAAACTGTGTAACGTGTAATCATGATTGGGGGTGTATGATGGGCAAGAAGATTCTGATCATTGATGACGATCCCAACATCGTCACGTATCTGGAAGACATTTTTCAGGACGCAGGCTACGCCACCTGCAAGGCTGCCGACGGAGCCGATGCCTTGGCCGTGGTCAAGGCTGAGAAGCCCGATTTGATCACTTTGGATCTTGAGATGCCAAAGGAATGGGGTCCGCGTTTTTACCGTGAATTGAGTCAGGACGAGGAATGCAGCAACATCCCCGTGATCGTCATCAGCGGTCTTTCCGGGAACAAATACGCAATTCAGAAGGCCGTGGCTTCCTTTACCAAGCCTTTCGATCGCGAAGATCTCCTGAAGGTCATCAAGGAAACGATTGGTTAGCCGCAACTCAAACTTGAAAAACCCTTGCCCGGGAGCCTAGGTGAAACGTGCAAGGGTTTTTTGTGGCAAAACATATGCATGACATCGTAATTTCCGAATCCATCGTGATCATAACCCAGGATCCTGAACACGGCAGGGTCCTGGCGCATATCTTGAGCGAATACGGCTATCAGTCATCCAACTGCGATTATGACGACGCTCTTGTCACCGTGGGCCTGGTTCGACCGCGTCTGGCGGTTATGGGGATCTGCGACTGCCGGCTCGGGCAGGAACTGCTGAGGCGGCTTCGCGCCGGTTATCCTGAAGTGCGCATCATCGTCCTGGTTCCCGAAGGCGAATACGAGTTGGGCCTGGATTTTCTGGCCGATGGAGCTTCGGATTTCCTCTACAAACCGGTGTCGGAGAGGGCCCTGCGCGTCAGCCTGGACCGGGCTCTGACTTTTCTGGACCTTCAGCAGGAAAACGGGATCCTGAAGGAAAAGGGCAAGATCCTCGAATCAAGTCATCAGCTTTGTCGTCAGCTTTTCGATGAAGTCCCCTGTTACATCTCGGTCCAGAACAGGGACCGCCGCATAGTGAGGGCCAACAGGCAATTCAAGCTTGATTTCGGATCCTGCCTTGGCGAGCGCTGCTATGAGATCTACAAGCATCGCACCCATCCCTGCCCGCAGTGCCCCGTGGAGGAAACCTTTCGTGACGGCATGGTGCATCAGACCGAAGAAGTCGTCACCACGCGTGGCGGTCAGCAGAAGGTAGTGCTGACCCTGACCGCACCCTTGCGCGACGAGAAGGGTGAGATTCATGAAGTCATGGAACTTGCCACGGACATTACGCAGATCCGCGAACTGCAGGACCGCCTGACTTCACTCGGACTTTTCATCGGTTCCATCTCGCATGGCGTGCGCGGCATGCTGACTGCTCTCGACGGCGGGCTGTACCGGCTGGAAAAGGGTATCCAGAACCAGGACCTGGAGCTCGTGACCAACGGCGCCGAGCGTGTCAAGCTGATGATCTCCCGGATTCGCAATTCCGTTCTGGAGATGCTTTATTATTCCAAGGACAGGGATCTCAACATCCAGCTCATTGACGTTCAGAGCTTCGGCGACGGGGTGGCCAATTTCGTCGAACCCAAGGCCACCAAGCACGATGTCCGTTTTCAAAAGGAATTTCACGGCCAGCTGGGGCGTTTTGAAATTGATCCGGAAGTCATCTCCGCCGGTCTGGTCAACATTCTCGAGAATGCGGTGGACGCGTGCATCGAGGATGAAGGCAAGGATCGGCACATTGTCTCCTTCCTGATCGAGGGCGGCAAGGACAGCGTTTCGTTCGTCATTAGAGACAACGGCCCGGGAATGGATCGTTCCACGCAGGAAAAAATGTTTTCCTTGTTTTTCTCTTCCAAGGGTAGCAAGGGGACGGGGCTTGGGCTTTATATAGCAAATGATGTCGTTCATCAGCATGGCGGACAGATCCACGTCGATTCGACGCCGGGTGAGGGAACCGAATTCCGGGTGGTTTTGCCCAGAAAGCATGTACGAGCGGAAAATCGGGTGAATGGTGGCCAGAATGAGTCCGGAAAATCCGGAGGCGACGGCTAGATCTTGAAAATTTGGAGGACCGCATGCGCTTGACCACGCGAAGCCGGTATGGAACTCGACTGCTGCTCGATATTGCCTTGAATCAGGACAAGGGTTGGGTCAACACGACAGACATCGCCAGGCGGCAGAATATTTCTCAGAAATATATTGAAAAATTGATCACGGGGCTTCGACGTGGGGGGCTCATCGAGAGCAAACGCGGTCCTTTTGGCGGGCACAAGCTGGCCAAGCCCGCCATGGACGTCACGGTCGGCGACGTGGTCCGCGCCCTGGAAGAGAAAGTGGCCCTGACCCAGTGCGCCGAGGGGGAGCCAATTTGCGGGGAATGTTCCCTGGCGGGCGAATGCGTGACGCAGTTCGTCTGGATAGAAGCCAGCAACGTGCTCATGCAGACCCTTGATTCCTATCGACTTGGAGAGCTGATTTCCCGCAAGGGGTAGGATGCGTCGTTGAGCGGAGTTCATGGCCGCAAGCCTTTCCATTTCGGAGGGCTTGCGGCTTTTTTTTGTCATTTTTCTGTTTTTTGCAGGACAAGCTCGTCGCGACTGCGTTTGGGAACGTAATGCACCCCTGCTTCGTCCCGGTAATACTTGACCGACCCGTCCGCGGGCATGTCCACGATGCGCACGTCTTCGGCGGGTTTTCCAAGGGCCAGCACCAGACTGATTTCAAGCTCCGGCGGCAGGGATAAATGCGCGCGCAGCCTGTCGCGGTCGATTGCCCCGATCATGCATCCGCCAAATCCCTTTTCCACAGCGCCCAGCATCATGGTCTGGGCCATGATGCCCAGGTCGAATTTGGCGAAATCCCAGTCCTTGGCCGTGTTGAGCATGACGATATAGGCCGAGGGACGCTCCGTCGGCGCGGGGCCGTCCCAATCCTTCAGGTAGGCGGCCCATTTCAGACAGTCGAAGATGGCTTCGTTGTCCTGAGGCGAGTTGCACAAAATGAAGCGCAGGGGCTGCTTGTTGGCTGCGGAAGGGCATATCCCGGCCAGGTCGACGAGTTCCTCCAGGGTGGCCATGGGGATGGCAACGGAGTTGTCGAATCTGCGGTAGCTGCGACTTTTGAGGGTCAGATCCTTGAGCATGTGGGCCTCCTTGTTGGAATGTAATGAAAGAATAGGTTCTGTTGATCGCAGAGCGGCGGGTCGGTCCGGGGGCATGGCCGGGCCGGAACTCCCTCGCCGGGCTCGTAGAGCCGCATCATTGCGTGCATGAATCTTCTACGGCGCTTCGGGCGGGGGAGCAATGATGCGGCAAACGATGCCTGGCTCGGTCAGACAGCCGACCCGGCCATGCCCCCGGACCGACCCGCCTTGAGCTTCGCACGGCGAATTACTTTTCGCCAGTTGCCCAAAAACGCATCATTGCGTGCATGAACACGCTGCGGCGCTTCGGGCGGGGGAGCAATGATGCGGCAAACGATGCCTGGCTCGGTCAGACAGCCGACCCGGCCATGCCCCCGGACCGATCCGCCTTGAGCTTCGTGCGATGAATTGCTTTTCGCCTGTTGCCCAAAAACGCATCGTTGCGTGAAGGAGCATGATACGGTGCTTCGGGCAGGGGAGCAATGATGCGGTAAACGATGCCTGGCTCGGTCAGGCAGCCGCCCCGGTCATGCCCCCGGACCGACCCGCCTTGGATTTTGTCCGGAGGGGCATGTATTTCCGCTGCGTTTGTACCCACCGCAAAAATGTTGCGATGGAACCTGAACGTCATTCCCGCGTAGGCGGGAATCCATTTTTTAAGTGCGGATTCCCATCTCCTGGAAGCGGACTATTAGCCGTGACGCCTACGTGTCGTAGATATTCTCGAAGCGCGCCTTGTAGGCCTGAAATGTGCCTTCCTCGATGGCCTTTCTGGCATCCGTGACCACGGTCAGGAAAAATGCCAGGTTGTGGATGGTGTTGAGGCGATATGACAAAATTTCCTGGGCCTGATAAAGGTGACGCAGATAGGCCTTGCTGAAGTTTCGGCAGGTGTAGCAGGAGCATTCGGGGTCAAGGGGGCTGTCGTCTTCGGTGTACTGGGCCCGCTTGATGTTGACCTTGCCCTGGGATGTGAACAGGGTTCCGTTGCGTGCGTTGCGGGTGGGCATGACGCAATCGAACATGTCGATGCCGGCGTCGATGCCGCGCACTATGTCCAGCGGAGTGCCCACGCCCATCAGGTAGCGGGGCTTGTCTGCCGGCAGGAGCGGGGCGCTGTGGTAGAGAATGTCCATCATCTCGGCCTTGGATTCCCCTACGCTCAGGCCTCCCAGCGCGTAGCCGTCGAAGGGGATGTCCAGGAGCTGACGGATGCTCTCTTCCCGCAGGTCCTTGAAGAATCCGCCCTGACCGATGCCGAAGAGAAGCTGGTCCCCGCTGCCCTGCGGATAGGCGGCGCGGCAGCGCGCGGCCCAGCGGGTGGTCAGGCCCAATGATTTCTTGGTGTATTCGTGATCCGCGCCGTAGGGCACGCATTCATCGAGCACCATCATGATGTCCGAACCCAGGTTTTTCTGGATGGAGACGACCTTCTCGGGAGTGAATACGTGCTTGGAACCGTCGATGTGCGAGGAGAAGGTCACCCCGTCCTCGCTCAGCTTGCGTAGCCCCGAGAGGCTGAAGACCTGGAATCCGCCGGAGTCGGTCAGGATGGGGCGGTCCCAGTTCATGAATTTGTGCAGTCCGCCCCGGCGGGCGATCATCTCGTCATTGGGCCGCAGGTACAGATGATAGGTGTTGCCGAGGATGATGCGCGCGCCGAGGTCTTTCAAATCCTGGGGGCAGACCGCCTTGACCGTGCCCTGGGTGCCCACGGGCATGAAGATGGGAGTGGGAATGACGCCGTGGGCGGTGTGCAGTTCCCCTGCGCGGGCCTTGCCGTCCGTATTGTGTATGCTGAATTTTCCGATGTGCATGTTCACGCTTTGTGTTTCGTTGTGGGTGAAGCGGAGCGGGAGGTGACTCCGGTCCGCGGGCAAAGGTCGGCGAGTTCGCAGGCTTCGCAGTTTGGCTTGCGGGCGGTGCAGACCTCCCGGCCGAACAGGACGAGATAATGGTTTACCGCGCCCCAGCTGTCCTGCGGGAAAAGTTTGAGCAGGTCCTGTTCGACCTTGTCCGGGTTGGTTTGCCGGGTCAACCCGAGGCGAAAGCTGATCCGTTTGACATGGGTGTCCACGGCGATGCCCGCGTGCACGCCGAAGGCGTTGGACAGGACGACGTTGGCCGTCTTGCGGGCGACACCGGCCAGGGTCAGCATCTCTTCCATGGTGCGCGGCACCTGGCCGCCGAATTCCGTCACGATGCGCACTGCCGAGGCGTGCAGGTTCTTGGCCTTGTTGCGGAAAAAGCCGGTGGAGCGGATGACTCCCTCGATCTGCGCGGGGTCGGCCTTGGCCATCTGTTCCACGGTTTTCCAGGTGGCAAAGAGACCGGGCGTGACCATGTTGACCCGCGCGTCCGTGCACTGGGCCGACAGGATCGTGGCCACGAGCAGCTCCCACGGGGTGGACCAGGAAAGCTCGGTCCGGGGCGCGGGATAGCGCCGGGCCAGCCGCTCGCGAACGGCTCGGGCGCGTGCGGTGATGGATGAAACTCTCATGCGATGCTCCCAGATGCGGACGGGTCTGAAGACGCCGAGCCTTGCCTGACAGTTTTTTTTCGCAACCTCAAGTTTTTTGCATGGAGGCAAGAATGGAACAGATTCTGGTTTACATGACCTTCCCGGAGGAGAAGACGGCCACGCGGATAGGGCGCGCCCTGCTCGAACAGCGTCTGGTCGCCTGCGTGAACATCCTGCCGCGGGTGGAATCCATGTACTGGTGGGAAGACGAAATTCAACACGAGACCGAGGTGGCTGCGCTGGCCAAAACCGACTCGGCCCTGTTCGAACCGCTCAAGGCTTGCGTTCTGGGCCTGCATCCTTATGAAGTACCTTGTATCGTGGCAGTGGCCCTGGACCAAGGACACACGCCCTTTTTGCAATGGATCGACGAGCAGACCCGTGACCGTTCGCAGAAATGACCCCAAAATCAGTTGACTGGGTCAAAAAAACGTTCATAGCAATGCGCAACGCATAATTGAGGAGGCTACCCTTTTTCGTGAGGTTTCACATACTGACTTTCGGTTGCCAGATGAATGTGGCTGATGCCGACTGGTTGACCCAATCCCTGGTCTCCAGAGGCTGGACAGAGGCGTCTGAAGCAGACGCTCAAATTTTCGTGGTCACCACGTGCAGCGTGCGGGAAAAGCCCGAGCAGAAAGTGTACTCCCTGCTCGGCCGCCTGAAGAGCTACACTGATCGGAACCCGGAGGCTTTCGTGGCCGTTGGCGGCTGCGTGGCCCAGCAGATCGGCGAGGAATTCTGGAATCGCTTTCCATTCGTCCGTCTGGTTTTCGGAACCGACGGAACCGCCATGGTGCCCCAGGCCCTGGAGCGTCTGGTCGCGGACCCGGCACTGCGCATAAGCCTGCTGGATTTCCTGGACCATTACCCCGAACGCGAACAGCCCGAAGGCGGCACGGTACAGGCTCAGGCCTTCGTGAACATCATGCAGGGGTGCGACAATTTCTGCACCTACTGCATCGTGCCCTTCACCAGAGGACGGCAGAAGTCGCGCGGCTCGGACGCCGTCGTGGCCGAATGCGAAGCCCTGGTGCGGCGTGGCGCCCGCGAGCTGACCCTGTTGGGGCAGAACGTGAACAGCTACGGCCAGGACAAGCATGGCGATGGAACATCCTTTGCGTCCCTGCTGGAGCGGATTTCCGCCATTCCGGGTCTCATGCGTCTGAAATTCACGACATCGCACCCCAAGGACATCGCCCCCGAGGTCGTAACCGCTTTCGGCAAGCTGCCCAATCTTTGCCCCCAGCTGCATCTGCCCGTGCAGTCGGGGTCCGATGCGGTTCTGAAGGCCATGGGGCGCAAATACACCAAGGCGCGCTATCTGGACACGATCCGGGAGCTGCGCCGGGTTTGCCCGCAGATTACCCTGACCACCGACATCATTGTCGGATTCCCGGGGGAGACTCTTCAGGATTTTGAAGATACCCTGGAACTCATGCGCGAAGTGCGGTATGAGTCGAGCTTCTCCTTCAAATACTCGGACCGGCCCGGGGTGCGGGCCGAGAAGATGGACTTCAAGGTTCCCGAAGAGGAGAAGTCGCGACGCCTGGCGGTATTGCAGGAAATGCAGGACCGGATCACCGTCGAGGAGTTGGCCGCGCAGGTGGGGGCGGAAGCCGAGGTGTTGGTCGAAGGGCCGAGCAAGATGCAGGACAGTGAACATATTTTTTGGAGAGGCCGTGACGGGGGCGGACGGATTGTCAATTTCTCATCGCCCATACCTTGCCTGACAGGCAGAATGGTTCGCGTGCGCATCGTGGACGCGAAGAAACACTCCCTCGTGGGAGAGATTCGAGGTGAACCGTGGTAGACATGATAGTTTTCGGACTGGCATTGGACGAGGATTCGCAGATGCCGATCCTCATTTTAAAGGATACTTCGGAAGATATCATTTTTCCCATCTGGATCGGCGCCATGGAGGCCATGTCCATTTCCATGGCCCTGAACAAGGTCGCCGTGCCGCGGCCCATGACGCATGATCTGATCCTGGGCATACTGGAAAAGATGGAAACGCGGCTGGTCGCGGTGGAGATCATCTCCATCCACGAAGGTACGTATTACGCCGAGCTTGTGCTGCAAGGCGAGACCGGCGAACGTCGCGTCGATTGCCGCCCCTCGGACTCCATCGCATTGGCACTAAGAGCCCAGGTGCCCATCCGTGTCTCGGAGGAAGTCATCGCTCTGAACAAGACCCTGCAGAAAGGCGCTTTTCAGGAGGTTGTCACGGGCGAGGACAGCGACAAGTGGACGGATATCCTTTCCAAGTACAGCCTGGACGATCTCAAATACAAGATGTGATGCGCCCGTGATCGATCTGCACACCCATTCGAGCTTCAGCGACGGGGAGCTGGTCCCGGCCGAGCTGGCTCGCCGGGCCAAGGTGGCCGGGTATCGGGCGCTGGCCATCACCGATCACGCCGACGCCTCCAACATGGACTTCGTGCTGCCGCGCGTGGCCGCCATGGCGAAGGAGTATTCCATCTACATGGATATCGTCATCGTGGCCGGGGTCGAGCTGACGCACGTACCGCCCGCTCTCATGGAGCAGGAGGTGCGGCGCGCCCGCGCCCTGGGCGCGGGAATTGTCGTGGTTCATGGAGAGACCATCGTCGAGCCGGTGGAGACTGGCACGAATCTCGCGGCCATCGAGGCCGGGGTTGACGTGCTGGCCCATCCCGGACTGATTACGGCGGAAGAGGTCCGGCTCGCGGCGGAAAAGGGCGTGCTGCTCGAAATCACGACCCGGGCCGGACACGGATACACCAACGGACATGTCCTGGCCCTGGCCCGTGCGCATGGCGCCAGGATGGTGGTCAACAACGACGCCCACGCTCCACGCGATCTGGTCTGCGCGGAGCTGCGCCGCAAGATCGCCCTTGGGTGCGGCATGACCCCCGAAGAGTATCGGCAGGCGGACGGGGATGCCTGGGCTCTTGTGTCCCGGAGTCTTTACCTGTAGTGAACCAAGAATTTGTTGTGCCCTGTTAAATCTCGTAGTGTAAAAGGTGACAGATATGGACGCAGTAGCTCAGACGGGCGTTGTTGAGCAGATGAATGTTACGCAGCCGATTGATTCCATTCAATCCCTGGGAGCCGCCACTCAGCTTGGCGGCATGTCGCAGATGGGTTTCTGGGACATGATTTCCAATGCGACCGTGGTTGTGCAGGGCGTCATGGGCCTACTGGCCATCATGTCGCTCATCAGTTGGTCGATCATTTTCTTCAAGATAATTCAGATCAATGTCGGACGGCGCAAGGCCCTGCGCGAGCGTGCGCTATTCCAGAACGCCACCAACCTGGCCGACGGTGTGCAGACCCTGCGTGAGCAGGGCAACTCGGCCCTGTATCCCATCGCCAAGCGGGGGCTGCAGGAATTTCGTCGTCTGGAGCAATCCGTGATTCATCCCAACCTGAAGTTCCGCGTCGCCGGCGACAATTTGCGCCGGGTGCTCGAACAGGGGGTGAGCGAGGGGCTTGGGGAGATGTCCCGGTCCTTGTCGTTTTTGGCGACATGCGCCAATGCGGCCCCGTTCATCGGGCTTTTCGGCACAGTCTGGGGCATCATGAACTCATTTCACGCCATCGGCCAGATGAAGACGGCGGCGCTGGCCGCAGTCGCGCCCGGCATCTCCGAGGCTCTGGTGGCCACCGCCATCGGTCTGGCCGTGGCCATTCCGGCGACCATCGCCTACAATACCTTTCTGGGCATGATCACCACCGTGCATACGGAGATGGAGTGCTTCGCCAGCGAATTTCTGAATCGCGCCCAGCTTGAACTCCCATGGATGAACAAGCGGAGTGAATAAATCATGCAGGTAAATTCGGGAAAAGGCTTTTTGGCGGAGATCAACGTCACGCCCTTTGTGGACGTCATGCTGGTGCTGCTCATCATTTTCATGGTGACGGCGCCCATGCTGACACAGGGCGTCGAAGTCGACCTGCCTGAGACAAAAGCGGTCGAGACCCTGCCCGAGGACAGCGACACCGTGGTGTTGCACGTGCTCAAGGACGGGACCATCAAGCTCGACAAGTATGAGGTCAAGGTCGACGAACTCGGTAATTATCTCAAGAGAATGGAATTTGAGAAAGGAAAACTGCTCTATCTGCAGGCCGACAAGGATGTCGCATACGGCGTGGTCGTCAAGGTGATGGCGGAAGTCAGGGCTGCAGGCGTGCAAAAGCTTGGAGTCGTCGCGGAACCTGAGGAAGAGAACCCCTAGGATAAGGCGTTTAAGTGTTTAATTCGCTGCGTCATTTGAGTTGGGTTTTCTCCATTGTGCTGCATTTGATCGTGCTGCTCGGCGGAGCCTATGTGTCCACGGACACCCACATAAAACTTAATCTGAACAAAAGAATGTACGAGGTCGACCTGGTCGGTCCTCCGAACAAGGGCAAGCCCGGCGCCAAGAGCGCGCCAAAAAAGGCTGACGAGAAGGAAGCGAGCCCTCAAAAGCCCGTTCCCAAGGATGCCAAGGCGGTCAAGGCTCCGGATGAGCCGAAAAAACCGGACAAGAAGGCTGCGCCAAGCGAAACGGCCAAGGCGATTCCCTCGGACACGGTGAACGCCACCAAGGTGGCCGAGGCCAAGCCCGAGGAACCGAAAAAGCCTGAGCCCAAGAAGGAAGCTCCCAAGAAGGAAGAGCCCAAAAAGGAAGAACCCAAGAAGACCGCCAAGGAAGAGCCGAAAAGCGAACCCAAGGTCGAAAAGAAGCCTACCAAGGAAGAAATTCTGGCGCAGGCTCTGGGCGATGCGACCAAGGTCGCCAAGTCTTCTTCCTCAAGCGGCACGGAAGGTGCGGCCAAGGGTAACAAGAGTGGTTCCAAGGACGCCTTGGCGGACGCCCTGGCCGATCTTGGACGGGAAGTCTCGGGGCGCGGCACGCGCGGGGACGGAACGGCCGAGGATGGGGACGGCGAAGGGGTTTCCTCCGGCAGCCTGGATCAATTCTACGCCACGCAGGTCGTGCGGGCCATCCGCCAGAATTGGAGATTCCCCAGGTTGTCGAATGTCGTCCTGGCCACGACGGTGGAACTCAAAGTGAACAAGGGCGGAGAAATTCTTGGAGCGCGCATGTTGAACGGATCCGGACGATCCGATTTTGACGCGTCGGTAATGCGCGCCATCGAGGACACCAAGAAGTTGCCTCCATTGCCGGAAACTCTGGATGCGACTTTGGTCATAACTTTTTATAATACGGAAAATTGAGCAGGAGACTGCCTTGATCAAAAAAATCCTTCTCATTCTGCTAGCGCTGTTCGTTTTCTCCGGTCCCGTGCTGGCCGCCGGAGTGCTGAACATCGACATCTATGGACCGGGTCAGTCCCGGGTGAATCTTTTCGTGGCCGAGGCCCTGTCCAAGGACGGGTCTGGGCCGGTGGGAGGCATTCCCGAAAACGCTCCGGCGGAATTGCAGCAGCGCATCCATGCCAACTGCGCCTTCCTGCCTTTTTTTAACATGCTTTCCGGCAAGGATATCGTCGGCGGTCCCAATCCGGGCGGCTATGTCGCGCAGAGCATTGACTTCAACAAGTTTCAGCTCTCGCGTACGGACGTGCTGGTCACTGCTGCCTGGGCCCCGCGTCCCGGCGGAGTCGGAGAAGTGGAGCTGCGTGCCTACGAGGTCTACACCGGCCGCCTGATCGTGGGCAAAGGTTACGGCGTGGCCAACAAGCAGCAGATTCCCGAGGTGGCCGCCCGCTTTTGCGCGGACCTCATGGAAGCGCTGACCGGGCAGGGGGATTTTTTCCGCTCGAACATCGCCTTCATCAAGAAGGAAGGGCAGCGCAAACAGGTCTACATGGCCACGGCCCAGGGCCTCAATCTGCAAAAAATCACCAACCTCGATGGCATTGCCGTCAGTCCCGCCTGGTCTCACGACGGGCAAAAGCTGGTCTTTGTCTTTCTGGACAAGAAATATCACAATCTGTGCGTCTGGGATCGGCAGACCAGATCCCTGGAGAAGAAGAGACTTCCCGGAAACACGCTGATAGCGCCGGCCTTCACCAAGGCCGGAAACGTGGCGATCAGTCTTGATATGCGCGGTAACCCGGATATTTATGAACTCAATTCCGAGTACAAGGTCGTGCGCGCCCTGGAAGAAAACTGGGGCATAGACATCGGGCCGGATTTTGATCGGTCCGGAGAAAAAATGGTTTTTGTTTCCAATAGGTTGGGGAATCCACATGTGTTCTTGAAAAATCTGGTGAATGGTACTAGCAAGCGCATCTCCCTGACCGGAAAATACAACACCGGCCCAAGCATCAGTCCCGATGGTTCCCAGGTTGTTTTTGCCCAGATGGTGAACGGTAAACATAAGTTATTTTTGGTGGATTTGGCTTCCGGGCGCGAGCGCCAGTTGACATTTGGCCCCGGTAGTGATGAAGATCCCACTTGGTCTCCCGATGGTTATTTCATAGCTTTTGCTTCAACCAGATCCGGTCCGAGCAAGATCTATCTGACCACCAAGCATGGAGAC
The DNA here is from genome assembly GCF_014873765.1 of Desulfomicrobium macestii. NCBI lineage: Bacteria > Pseudomonadati > Thermodesulfobacteriota > Desulfovibrionia > Desulfovibrionales > Desulfomicrobiaceae > Desulfomicrobium > Desulfomicrobium macestii. The sequence continues at coordinate 88,114 of NZ_JADBGG010000001.1, forward strand.
GAACCGATCTTGATTCCAACCGGACCTGGGGAAGCAACTTCTCCGGCCTGGGGGAAATTATAATGGCAGAGGCGTGTTTTTTTTTTCGTTAATGGAGGAAGTTATGAAGAAGTTAGGCGTTTTTGGATTGATCGTTTTGGTTTTTTGTTTGGCCATGGCTGGCGGTTGCTCCAAAAAAGTGAGCTCCACCCCTGCCGGCGCGACCGCTGCTGGTGCTGGAGACGGTTCCGGTGCTCAGGGTGGCTTGACGGCGGAGCAGCTCGAAGCGCAGCGCCTTGCTGAACTGCAGCGTCAGGCTATCGAAAAGATCGGTGCAGACAAGATTTATTTTGCTTTTGATTCCAATGAGTTGACTCAGGAATCCCGCCAGGTTTTGACGGAGAAGGCCGAGCTGTTGAAGGCCAATCCGGCATTGTCCCTGCTGATCGAAGGACATTGCGACGAACGCGGAACCAACGAGTACAACTTGGCTCTTGGCGAACGCAGAGCCCGTGCTGCCTATGAGTTTCTCGTTCTTTTGGGAATTGATTCGTCCAAGCTGCAGATCATCAGCTACGGCGAAGAATACCCCGCTGTTCAGGGTTCCAACGAGGAAGCCTGGTCCAAGAACAGACGCGATGAATTCAAGGCCAGCGCCAACTAGTTAAAAAAGATTCCAAAAGGAGGGAGCAATCCCATCCTTTTTTCAAGCCCCGCTCACGCGGGGCTTTTTTTGGGCCTTATGACGACCAGGGCAGGAAGGGGTGCAAGACTGAAGAACTTGCCAGGCGCAGAGTAGGCGCCATGGAAAAAGAATAGGCCCTATAGGACTTATGGGACCTATGAAATAACAGAAGTTGCCAGGTGCAGAGTAGGTGCCATGGAAAAAGAATAGGTCCTATAGGACTTATGGGGCCTATAGGACCTATGAAATAACGTGGTCAGCTGAAGAGTTGTTTTGTGGCTTCTGTGTTTTCTTGCCTTCGAATCAATCCAGCCTGACTTTCCAGCGTCTTTCCAGCTCGTCCTGAGGCAGTTCCCAGATGTGTTCGTGGAGCCTTTTCATGCGTCGCGCGTCGTACAGCAGTTCCTTCTTTTCCTTTTTGCAAAGGGCCTGAGGGCCGTTGTCCATGGCTTTTTCAAGGATGGCGTCGCGGCGCGCCTCTATCTCGGGTGCCAGGGCGCGGGGGCCGCGCAGCAGGGTGCGGTGCAGGGTGTTGACGCCCGGGATCACGGCCGCTCTCAGGAAACCTTCCTCGGCTGGAATGCCGAAGCCGGATCTGTCTTCGGCGATGCTCTGCATGTAGCGTTCAATGTCCTCGTACTCGCGCGGGAGACGGACTTCTTCCGGCGTCTTGAAGATCCGCATGGCGCGGAAAAAACGGCCCAGTTCGGCGCGGCTGGTGAGCATGGACACCGGTATGGAGAGCAAGAGGGAGAAGACCAGGGGCGAGCTCCACCAGAAAAAGACCCGGTTGATCTGAAACATGGTCGCACCCCAGACGAGGCCCAGCAGCGTGCCGCCGCCGTGGAAGCGCAGTGCGTCCCAGAAGCGCGTGCCTTCGTCGTCGCGCTGCTGTGTGCCCCAGCCTATGCCCATGCCCATGAGGGTCAAAAAGACGTACTTGCTGTGAAAGAGCATGCGCACCGGAGCGAGCAGCGTGGACAGCACCACCTCCGTCAGGATGCTGCCGCACAGGGCGAAGAATCCTCCGAACTGTTTACGGCGACCCTTGATCAGGGCCAGGAGCAGGGCGCAGACCTTGGGCAGGAAAAGGATGACGCCTGTCGCGGCCAGCAGGGTCAGGGCCGGCATAGGGTCCCAGACAGGCCAGACGGGAAAGAGGGACTTGGCCGGGGTGAAATAGTCGGGCTGGATCAGGGCCTCGGAGATTGCTTCGGCAGTGGCCAGTGCCAGAAACAGGAACCAGAGCAGGGCCGAGCCGTAGGCCATGACACCGTTCAGAAACAGGGCGCGATGGCCGGGAAAGATGCCGCGGGTGAAGACCAGTCGCAGATGCTGCAGGTTGCCCTGGCACCAGCGGCGGTCGCGTTTGAGCTCGGTCAGCAGGTTGGGTGGGACTTCCTCGTAGCTGCCTTCCAGATCGTAGGCCAGCCAGACGGAGTATCCCGCGCGGCGCATGAGGGCTGATTCCACGAAGTCATGGGACAGGATGTCGCCGCCGAGCGGCGGCTTGCCCGGCAAGCGCGAAAGGGCGCAATGCTTGATGAATGGCTTGACCCTGATGATGGCGTTGTGGCCCCAGAACTGTGCGTCTCCCAGGAACCAGTGGTGCAGTCCTGCCGCGTACATGGGGCCGTAGGCCCGGTTGGCGAACTGCTGGGCGCGGGCGATGAGGGTCTCGCGCCCCGTGCAGGCCGGAGCGGTCTGCAGGATACCGACGTTCCGCCTGCGTTCCATGATGCGCACCATGCGGATGAGCGTTTCCCCGGACATGACGGAGTCGGCGTCAAAGACGATCATGTAGGTGTAATGGGCCCCGTGGCGACGGCAGAAATCGGCGACGTTGCCGCTTTTGCGCTTCAGGTTGATGCGGCGGCGACGGTAGAAGATGTGCCCATGCGCACCGAGATCTTCGCACAGCCTGTTCCAGGCCGCCTCTTCCTGCACCCAGCGGTCGGGATCGTTTGAGTCGCTCAGGATGTGAATGTCGAACCTGTCCGCCGCGCCGAGTCTGACCAGGGATCGCCAGACGGCCTGGATGCCGGCCATGATCCGTTCCGGATCTTCGTTGCAGACTGGGAAGAGGATGGCGATTTTGACGTGCGCGCGGATGGGCGCGTCGAGTTCCCCGCGTGAGCGCGTCACGGCGAAGCGGTCGTCTTTCTTGAGCAGGGTCCAGAATCCGGCCAGGGCGGTCCAGAATCCGAGCGAGATCCAGATGAAGAGCACGCAGTAGACAAAAATGATGCTCGCTTCGAGGTAGGTGGTGCCGCGATGCGGGAGCAGCGATCCCATGACGCTTGCGGCAACCAGGGCCGGAGTCAGGACCAGGATGAGGAGTAGGAGTCTGCGGCGGCTGGCGATCTTGCGCCAGGGTTCGTTCAAGAATTCTCGTTTCATGAATTTCCTTGATGAGGCGGCCGGGCCATGGGGAGAAGCATGGACGGCAATATGAAAGTCCGGGCAATCCGCCAGACTGGTATTTTAAAGGTCCTGTATGTCTGTCCCGGCGTTACGGCAGACTTGCGTCGAGAACATGGAGTCCCGCGAGCAGGAGCGCGTACATCAGGATATCGATCAGGCGCGAGTTGAAAAAGTACGCGGTCATGTTCCAAAGAGGCCGGCCAAGGCGCAGGAACACTCGCACCCACGGCCGTCTGTCCATCTCTTCGGGTTTCATGTGCATGCGTAGCACAGGAGGCCCGGGCACCACGAAGAGTGGGACCGGCTGCTCGGCAAGGAGCTCCCGCAGGATGGTCATGGCTCTGGCTTCGGCCTGCGACGGATTGTTGCCGGGATCTTCGGCCAGTGTTGTCAGCGTATTCAGGGCCAGCTCGTGACGGCTTCTCTCCGGCAGCGGCAGGTGCCTCAGATAGGCCGCGACCCGTCTTCCGGCTGCTTCCAGCCGGGTCTCGAGAATCGTGGCCGCCGTCTCCACTGGCGGGCTGTAGAGGCCTGCAATGCAGTCATCGTGCGGCAAAGGGGGCTCCGGGTGTTTGTTTTTCATCAGAGCTTTATGGCGTAGGTCCATGTTTCGGTTAGCGGAGTTACGCCGTGTTGCAGGATTGCCCGCATTTCGATGCTTGGCCTCTTGTCCGGCAGAACCATGGAGAGGGCCGAGGTCGAGTCGGGTTCGATTTCAAATACCAGACGCCAGCTGTCGGTGACAGGATTTTTGTAAACGCGTTTTTCCAGGAGCTTGCCGCCCATGCCGACCCAGACATTGGCGTCAAGGGCCGCGTCATCCGGGAGGTCCTCAAGCTTGCCTCCCTGGAACTCAAGCACGAACAGTCTGGAATTGGGCTTTTTGCCCTTTCCGGTGCGCGTGAAAATGACCTGACCCTCCGGAGATGCCACGCGTTTGGGCGGCGCCCAGCGCATCCTGTAATCAAAGGCGATGGCCTGTCCCGGCTGCGGATTTGTTTCCGGCGTCCAGAAGGTGACGATGTTGTCATGAATCTCTTCCGGAGAAGGAATCTGCACCAGATGCAGCTTTCCAGGCCCCCAGTCACCCTTGGGTTCGATCCAGGCACTGGGCCTGGCCTCGTACTTGGCTTCGAGGTCGAGGTAGTTTGCGTACTCCGTGTCGCGCTGCATGAGTCCCATGCCGCGGATGTTGGGCGCGCTGAAGACATTGACGGACAGGGACTTGGGATTTTGCAGCGGCCGCCAGATCCATTCCCCGTTTTCAAGGGCTGCCATGAGGCCGTCGGAGTCATGCACTTCGGGCCTGAAGTCGTCGCTCACGCGAGGATTGGAGTTTTCTCCGAAGATGAACATGCTGGTCAGGGGTGCGATACCCAGCTTTGTCACGGGTTCACGCAGGAAAAGTATGGACTCGACGTCGAGCACGGTTTCCGCTCCCGTCGTGGTCTCGAAACGATAGGCGCCGGTTACGCTGCGTGAATCCAGCAGGGCATAGATGACGAGGGACTTGTCTTTCTTGCCCGGCTTCACGATCCAGAATTCCTTGAAAAAAGGGAATTCCTCGCCCGAGGGCTCCGCCGTGTCGATGGCCAGGCCACGGGCGGACAGACCATAGTTCTGTCCCTTGCCAACGGCCCTGAAATAGCTGGCCCCGAGAAAGACCAGGAATTCATCCAGATAGTTCTTGGTGTTGATGGCCGTGTGGACGCGAAATCCCGCGTAGCCCATTTCCGCCGGAATTTGGGCGGCGAAAACGTTTTTCCCGTAATCGAAGGCTTCGGTGTCGAAGGCCAGACGGGTGGGAACATTCTTTTCCACCACGTTGATGGCCACCGTCCGGTCGTAAAACAGGCCCGGGTGAAAGAATTGCAGTTCAAAGGGCAACTTCTCTTTTCGCCACAGACTTTTCTCCGGGACAAAGCGGATGTCCCGCCATTGGTCGTACGAGATGGTTTTTAAAACCTGGGGCACCTGGCCCGCGTTGTCTTCGTAAGGTTTGCCCGCGAGCTCTTGCGCCATGGCCGCGACATCCTGCAGGCCGAAGCCGGGGGCTTGGGGCTGGGTTTGGGCCTGGGCCTGGACGGTGGAAAAGAAGAGGAAGAGTCCGGCCACAAGGCCGCACAATCCGTTATGTCTGAACATGCTTGGTTCTCCTGCTGGGAAATGTTGCCCACGATTGGATGGGGCAATTTCGGTATTTCCACTTGTGCTTTTCGCTGGCGCTCGTCAAGAGCTAAGAAATGTCTCGGCAGCCCTTGGTAACCGGGGCTTGCGCCATTCGTTTCGTGGGCTCTGCGCCAAGAAGCGCGGCAATGAACCAGAAGGGAGGAAGGCGGGAGGAGTGGCCCGGCCGGAAACGTGTCGGAGGGATTGCTTCCGGCCGGGCCGAGGGGTCTTATGATTGCTGTCTGCGGTGCTCGACTCGCCCCTTGGCGATGAGCTCCTCAAGGTTGAATTTTCGCACCCGGTATCCCATCTGGCGGGGTGTCAGGTTCAGTTCCCGCGCCGCCTTGTACTGAATCCAGGCGTTTCGTTTGAGGGCCGCCAGAACTTCCCTGCGTTCGGTTTCCTTGAGTGGCTGGCAAAGATTTTCCTGCTCCGGGGGAGTGAACGGTTGGGGAGCCTGCCTTGCAGATCCGGGGCGGTGTGTTTCATGCGTGAGGAAGCTGCGTACCAGCTCGGATTCCACCGGCTTGTCGTCGGTCAGGATGACCAGGCGTTCCACCAGATTTTCGAGTTCGCGTACGTTGCCGGGCCAGTCATAGGCCAAAAGCAGGTCCAAGGCGCCCGTGGTCAGGGTTAGGCCGCGCCCGTATTCGCGCTCCATTTCCTTTTGGAAGTGATTCAGCAGGCGCGGGATGTCTTCCTTGCGCTCTCGCACCGCCGGGACATGCACCGGAAAGACATTCAATCGGTAGTAGAGGTCTTCCCGGAAGAGGCCCTGGCCGACGAGAAGCTCTAGTTCACGGTTGGTGGCGCTGATGATGCGTACATCTACCTTGCGCGTCTTGTTGCTGCCGATGCGTTCGAATTCGCGCTCCTGAAGCACGCGCAGCAGTTTCGATTGCAGCGTGAGGGGCAGTTCCCCGATTTCATCCAGAAATATCGTGCCCAGGTGCGCATCTTCGAAGCGGCCCGGTTTGGTGCTGTTGGCCCCGGTGAACGCTCCTCTCTCATAGCCGAAGAGTTCCGCTTCCAGCAGGTTTTCGGGGATGGCGGCGCAGTTGACCTTGATGAATGGGTGTGTCTTGCGGTCGGACAGTTCATGGATGATGCGTCCGATGAGGGTCTTGCCCGTCCCCGATTCCCCGAGGAGCAGCACCGTGGCCTTGGTGATGGCGACCTTGGCCACGTATTGCTCCACCTCAAGCATGGCCTGGCTCTTGCCCACGATGTAGGGGCCGTGATTCTCCCTGGCGATCTGGTACTTGAGCGAGGTGTTTTCCTGCTTGAGCGCGGCCTCCCGCTTTTTTACTTTTTCGTTAAGACTCAGAAACTGTGAAATGAGGGTGGCCACCACGGTCAGGAATTCCGTGTCGGCATCGAGTTGCTCCTGGCCCGTGAAAACACGGTCCACGTTCATGACCCCGATGGGGCTGCCGTGCAGCAGGATGGGCACGCCCACGAACGAGATGCGTTCGTGGCTGATGCGGCGCGTGCCCGTCTTGTCCAGAAAGAGGGGTTCAAGGGAAATGTCCGGAACCACGTAGGGCCTTGCCGTGCGAAAGATGATCCCCGTGATTCCTTCGTCCATGCGATATACGCCGCGTTGCTTCTCAAGGTCCGAAAGGCCGTACGACGTGGATATGGCCAGGCGGCCCGAGAGCGGGTCGTACAGGGTGACGGTGGCCCTGCGCATGCTCATGGTGTCGGAGAGGATCTTCAGGATTGATTCCAGAGCGCTCTCCAGGTCCAGGGCCTGATCGATGACCTTGCTGATGGCCAGCAGGACGCGCAATTCGGTGGAACAGGTTGAGGTGCTCATGGCGGGTATGAAGCAACAAGGATGCCGCTTCAATCCAAGATTGCAAGGAAAATGTCCGATTGCGGACGATCTGGATTTCATAGGTATTAAAATTCAATAAATCAGCAGGTTGGATTCTTTTTTTTAAGACAGGGAGAAAGCAGGAATTCTTCGGCGTGGATTTTTACTGCGAAACATCGGAAGGGATTGTTTACATTAATGTAACAACTGTTTGCAAAGGTGTCCGGGCATCAATCTTTTTTATACAAAATTGGTTATTTTATGAAGGGTCGGTGGAAGGGTTCTTTGTGCACTTTGCCGAGTCTATGTCACGCAGCAGTGTATCGGCCATGCCGGGATCCTTTCGGGATTGGAACGCGTCCAGGCAGGCGGAAAGGTTGGCCAGGTTTGGGTGCTGTTCGGTGAAGCGCGGATTTTCATCGATGGAATCGATGGCGGCGACGACATTTTGCACGCTGATGTGGGCGCTGTCGCGGGCTGGCAGGAGCAGGGCGGTACCTTGATCTTCGTCCTGAACGCGGCTCAAGAGGCGCGCCCGGATCAGCATGTCGACCATTTCCCGGGTTTCGCGCGGGGAGATGGCGAGCCTCTGGGCGATCTCCTCTTCGGTCATGGCGGGCTCATCGCGGTGAAAGCGTTGCACCACGGCGTGGCAGATTCCAAGCGCCAGGAGCCTGGTCTGGGAAGCGCTCCGGGGATGAAGGCCCGATTTGGGATCGGCCACTTTCGATTGAGGAAAGGCATGGGCGATCTCGGCTCCGAAGAGCACGATGCTCCAGCTCAGCTGCAACCAGATCAAAAAGAGGGGCAGGGCTGCAAAGCTGCCGTAGATGGCGTTGTAGCTGGTCACGTAGATCTGGAATTTTACATAGCCTATCTGCAGGAATTGGTAGGCCGATCCAGCCAGGATGGCGGCCAGGAAGGCGCTTCCGATGTGGACGCGGGTGTTGGGCATGATCAGGTAGACCACGCAGAACAGCAGCCAGAGCAGGACGTAGGGAGCAAGGCTGAGACCCAGGGAGATGGCCGGGGTTGCGACTTCTTCCAGCCCGACCTGGGAAGTGAGGGCGGACACCTGAGAGACGATGAAGACGGTGACGCTGCCCGACATGATGAGCAGCACCGGCGCGATGATCATGATGGAGAGGTAGTCGGTGAACTTGCGCACGATGGAGCGTGAGGACACGGACCAGATCTGGTTGAAGTTGTCCTCGATCTTGCCCAGGACCTTGATCACGGACCAGAAGAGCACGATGACGCCGATCCCGGCGATGAGCCCTCCCTTGGTGTTGTCGAGCATGTTGCGGGCGAATTCGATGACCTGCTGGATCACTTCCTGCTGGGCCGCGAAATGCGTGAGTAGCTCTTTTTCAAGCAACTGCTCGAACCCGAAGCCCTTGGCCACGCCAAAAGCCATGGCCGCCAGGGGAACCAGGGAGAGGAGGGTGTAGAAGGTCAGCGCCGAGGCATGCGAGGAGCCCTGGCGGCGGTTGAAGTTGACTACCGCAAGGGCGATGGTTCTGCCGAGGCGGACCAGAAACCAGGAGATGGCGGAGCCTTCGCTTCGGGCATGCCTGTAGGGCTGAGTCAGGAACTGGATCAGTCGATCCATGAGTGTGCCGCTTTCTTCCATGCTGAAATCCGTGGTGGTTGAGCTTGTCCGGGATTTTTTTCAATCCAGTGGCCATGTTCGGGGCAAGGTGTCAACCGGGTGGCGGAAAAAAATGGCGGCTAAAGAGGGGATGCGGACAAAAAAGGACAAGGCCCCGCGCGATGCGGGGCCTTGCCGATGAGGAAGAGGATCAGCCGAGGATGGCTTTCAGGTCTTCGTCCGGAGTGGTCAGCGGCTTGATGTCGAAGTTGTCGACCAGCACGCCAAGGACCGTCGGGGTGATGAAGGCCGGAAGCGTGGGCCCGAGGCGGATGCCCTTGATGCCGAGGGACAGAAGGGTCAGCAGGATGGCCACGGCCTTCTGCTCGTACCAGGACAGGACCATGGACAGGGGCAGGTCGTTCACGCCGCAGTCGAAAGCGCCGGCCAGGGCCGAGGCGATCTGGATGGCCGAGTAGGCGTCATTGCACTGGCCGATGTCCAGAAGGCGAGGGATGCCGCCGATGTCGCCGAGCTTCTTGTCGAAGAAGCGGAACTTGCCGCAGGCCAGGGTCAGTACGATGCAGTCGGTGGGGACCTTTTCCACGAACTCGGTGTAGTAGTTGCGGCCGGGCTTGGCGCCGTCACAACCGGCGACCAGGAAGAAGTGGCGGATGTCGCCGCTCTTGACCGCCGCGATGACCTTGTCGGCCACGCCGAGCACTGCATTGCGAGCAAAGCCGGTCAGCACGCTGCCCTTGTCTTCGTCGGCCGCGAAGCCGGGCATTTCAAGAGCCTTCTCGATGACCTTGGAGAAATCCTTGCCGACGTGGGTCACGCCGGGCCAGCCGACCAGGCCGGTGGTGAAGATGTTGCCCTTGTAGGATTCGACCGGCTTCTGGATGCAGTTGGTGGTCATCAGGATCGCGCCGGGGAATTCGGAGAACTCTTTTTGCTGGTTCTGCCAGGCCGTGCCGTAGTGGCCATGGAAATGCGGGTGCTTTTTGAGCTCCGGGTATCCGTGGCAGGGCAGCATTTCGCCGTGGGTGTAAATGTTGATGCCCTTGCCGGCGGTCTGCTCCAGCAGCATGCCGAGATCTTTGAGGTCATGGCCGGAGACCAGGATGGCCTTGCCTTGCCTGGCTCCAAGCGGGACTTCGGTCGGGACGGGGTGGCCGTAGGAGCCGGTGTTGGCGGTGTCGAGGAGTTCCATGGCCTTCAGGTTGATCTGGCCGCATTCCAGGCACAGCCCGACCAGTTCGTCCACGCCCAGGCTTTCCAGGCTCTTGACCAGGGCGCGCTGCACGAATTCGTACACGCTCTCGTCTTCCTGTCCGAGAATGGCGGCATGGTCCGCGTAGGCGGCCACGCCTTTGAGGCCGTAGATGAGGATCTGCTTGAGGGAGCGCAGGTCTTCGTGCGCTTCCAGCGCTTCGGAGATGCCATGCTGTTCACCCTGGGCGACCAGGCCTTCCAGGGTCGCGGCCGGGGTGAAGGTGGCGGCGGGGCTGTCCACGGTCACGCCGGTCTTGGCCTTGATGGCTTCACGGTGGGCGACGGTGTCGTTGATGAGGGTCTGGAAGCGGGCCGGGTCGAAGTCCACGTTGGTCAGGGTCGAGAAGACGCCTTCGTTGATGAAGCGGTTCACGGCCGCGTCGGACACGCCCTTGGCCCGGGCCTGCTCGGTGATCTGGGAGAGTCCCTGCAGCGCGTAAATGAGAAGATCCTGCAGGGCCGCGACGTCGGGCTGCTTGCCGCAAACGCCGACCTTGGTGCATCCGGTTCCTTTTGCGGTCTGTTCACACTGGTTGCAAAACATGAGGGGTAGCCTCCATTTGTTGGGTGTTGTTGTCGTTTCCGTTGAGAAGGGGTTTACGGGGAAGCGGGCGCGCGAGCTTTGACTCATGTCAAAAAACGCGACTTTTTCCGGGCGTCACGACCGCCGTCTTTGTGAAGGATTGCTCTATCTTGACAAAGGCGTCACGCCGGAGGAGACGATGCGAATACGGTCATAAACGATAATGGAGTGCCCATGGACCCGATGAATTTCAATTTTCTGTGTTCCGAACCGGCCGCTCCCGTTGGCCGCAGCGTCGGAATCATCGGCGCGGGCCCCTCCGGTCTGGCCGCCACGGGCTACCTGTCCTGCCTGGGCTACCAGGTCGAGGTTTACGACAAGCTGCCCAAGCCCGGCGGGCTCATGCTGTTCGGCATCCCAGGTCACCGCATCCCCAAGGAGCGCATTGATCTTGGCGCGCGCAACCTTGAGAGAAAGGCCGGCGTCATTTTCCATACCCACACCAAGATCTGCTGCAGCGGACCTCTGCATGACGAGGAGGGGGATCATTTCTGCCGCGAGATTCTGGGTTTCGGGGACATGGTCAAAAAGCACGACGCCATCATGATCTGTACCGGCTCCTGGCGTTCGCGCAAACTGGGCATCCCCGGCGAGACTTTGCCCGGAGTTTTTTCGGGCCTTGAATTTCTGTTTCCCATCCGCGCCGTCAAATACAGCGCGCCCAATGTGAAGCTGCCTGACGTGGCGGGCAAGACCGTGGCCGTCATCGGCGCCGGGCATTCGGCTGTGGATGTGGCGCACAGCGCGGTTCATCTTGGCGCTGCCAAGGTGTATCACATCTACCGGCGCACGAGTCGTGAAGCGCCGTGCGGAGCTTTCGAGATCGAGCAGCTGCGCCAGATGGGCGTGGAGTGGCTGGATCGCACCACGCCGCTTCGGGTCCTGGGCGGAGGCAAGGTCGAGGGTTTGGAGATTTCCCGTCCCGGCCAGAACGAGGCCGAGGTCTCGGTCCTGCCCGTGGATCTGGTGGTCGCCGCCATCGGCGAGACGGCCACGCCGCCCTTTGCCAAGGAGCTGGGCCTTGAGAACGTGCGCAAGGGCGAGGTGCGCTGGCTGCACATGACCGCCATCGAGAACGTGTTTGTGGCTGGCGACGCCCTGAGCGGCCCGAGCAAGATCGGCAAGGCGGTTTACAGCGGCCTGCGCGCGGCCCGCTCTTTGGCCAACTGGCTGGACCTCAAGGCCCAGGACAGGCTCGACGCCTACGACTACAACGACCTCGTGACCAACGAAGCGGGATTCAGGAGCTGACATGAGCGGGCAGAAGACACTTTATATCGACTACAGCCTGTGCATCGGCTGCGAAACCTGCGAGTATGTGTGCCGCTTCACCAACGACACCTCGCGCATTCACATGACCCGGACCATCGACGGGGTCATGGTGCCACTGTATTGCCAGCATTGCGAAAACCCCAAGTGCGCCAATGCCTGTCCGCGTGGGGCGCTGAAGAGAGACAAGGACGGCGCGATCATCCTGCAATCCATGCTTTGCCGGGGCTGTCAGACCAAGAACTGCATCCTGGCCTGTCCGCACAGCGCCATGTTCGAGACCGATCGCGGGGTCATGGTCGCCAAGTGCGACATGTGCGCCCAGCGACGCCAGGTCGGCATGGGCCCGGCCTGCGTGGAAATGTGCCCGTGCGCGGCCATCCGCTACGTGGACCGCGACGAGATTCCGGCCCTGGAGACGGAGAAGTCCAGGCAGGCCCATCAGAAGGTGCTCGAACACCTGAAATTGCCGGGAAAGGATTGAAACAGGTTCCCTGTTAGGCGCGGGGCCGTAAAGAGACAGAGGCTGGAAGAGATTCCGGCCTTTGCCATTTTCAGGATGGTGCCCTTAGGACGTCACACAAGCGTGTCGCAAACGCGGATTGCCTTCAGCAATCCCAACCGTGCTCCCGGCTTCGTCGTTCTGAACGCGGCATTCATCTTGCTTCAGATCGCCGTCAATCAACCCACGCCCCGATTTTCGGGACTTTGTTGCACATTCCGTTCTGCACAAGCGAGCTAGTGCAATGCACTTGCGCGTGCGGTCTGTTCGGGGTTCAGGACCGAGCCGCAACACGTCATGATTTTTACGAGGTATCCCGTGCGTTTCTCCCTGCCGTCACCTGCGTTGTTCCAACGCCTGATCCAATCGGCATTTCTGATTCTTTGCCTGTACACAGGTTGGAAATTTCATCACTTCGTGCTGTGGATGACAGGACAGAGTGCAATCCAGGTGTCCAGGCCTCCGTCTGTCGAAGCCTTCTTGCCCATCGCGGCGCTGATGGGGCTGCGCCGTTTGGTTGAAAGCGGGGTGTGGGACGTGGTCCATCCGGCGGGACTGGCCATTTTTCTTGCGGTCCTGGGCATGGCCCTGCTCGTGCGCAAGGGGTTCTGCGGCTACGTCTGCCCGGTGGGACTTGTGTCCGGACTGCTCAACCGCCTGGGCAGGGCGCTGAAACTGTCCAGAGTGCCCGGCCGGTGGATCGACATCCTGCTGTCCGTGCCCAAATATGTGCTGCTGGCTTTTTTTCTGTACACGGTTTTCGTGGGCATGGATTTGCGGGCCGTGGAGCAATTCGCATCGAGCCCGTACAACTTTGTGGCCGATGCACGCATGCTGGGCTTTTTTCTGGAGCCGTCCGCGCTGACCCTCATGATTCTGGCCGGACTGGCCGCGTTTGGAGTATTTCTGCGCAGCGCGTGGTGCCGCTATCTCTGCCCCTATGGCGCGTTGCTCGGCCTGTTGAGCTGGGCCGGTCCCGTGCGCGTCCGCCGGGACAAGGACGCCTGTGTCCAGTGTGGCCGGTGCAGCGCCTCATGCCCCGGCGGCATTGCGGTGCATCTGAAGGAGGATGTGCGCAGTCCGGAATGCGTGGGCTGCATGCGCTGCCAATCCGTCTGCCCGGTGCCTGGATGCGTGACCCTGCGAGCCGGGGGCAGGGAAGTGCCGTTTTGGAGCATTGGGCTTGGATGCGTGCTCCTGCTGCTTGCGGCCTGGCTTCTGGCCGACGCCCAGGGCTTGTGGCATCAGAATTTGCCCGAAGACATGCTGCGCATGCTGTATCGCCAGGCCCACTGAAAAAATGCCGTTTAGCCCTTCATTCCTTTTTTCACCGATTTGACGAGTTTTCCAAAGGACTTGTCTTTCTTTCGCTTGTCCAGCGACGACATCTCAAAGTATTCCGCTTCCTTTTTGAGCTTGAGGTAATTGGCATAGCGCTCTTCCTGCAAGTCTCCGCGCTGAATGGCGGCGCGGACGGCGCAGCCGGGCTCGTGCCGGTGCGTGCAGTCGGCGAAGCGGCAGGACGCGGCCAGTTCGCCCAGTTCCCCGAAGCCCGCGTCAACGGTGTCCCCGTGTCCGAGGACGCCAAGTTCGCGCATGCCGGGCGTGTCGATCAGCATGGCACCGCTGTCGAGCAGGATGAGCTGGCGGCGGGTGGTGGTATGGACGCCCTCACCCGAGTCGCTGACGGTCCGGGTATCGAAGGCGTCCCGGCCCAGGAGGCGGTTGACGATCGTCGTCTTGCCGACGCCGGAGGAGCCGAGCAGGCAGCAGGTTTTTCCCGGCTCCATGGCCGCGCGTAGATCCTCGTACCCGGCGCCGGTCACGCTGCTGACTTCCATGACCCGGGCCGAGGTCACGGCGGCCACGAGGGCGCGCTTGCGCTGCAGTTCCTCCGGGCCGGGCAGGTCCGTCTTGGTCAGCAGGACGACCGGTTCGACCCCGCCGTCGGCGGCCATGACCAGGTAGCGTTCCAGGCGGTTGGGGTTGAAGTCGAAATGGCAGGCCTGGATGATGAAGGCCGTGTCCACGTTGGCCGCGATCATCTGCTCCGCGGCGTCCTCGCCCGCGGCCCTGCGCCGCAGGAAGGTCCTGCGCGGCAGGACCTGGTGGATGATGGCCGCCCGGCCGTGGTCGTAACACTGCACCGCCACCCAGTCCCCGACGCAGGGCAGGTCCGCCGCCCGTTCGGTATGGAACGAGAGCTTTCCGCTCAGCTCCGCCGGTATCTCGTCCGACGCGTGGCGGACGCGGCAGGAGCCACGGTCAACGGCGCAGACGCGGGCGAGGGTGAAGCCGTCCACGTCGCTGGCCCGGGCCGTGAACCAGGGGTCGAAACCGAGTTGGTTCAGGTTCATGGCCGGTCTCACCAGGCTAATTTTTCGCCGATAAGCCCATGGGTGGCGAAATACCTGCCGCCCTCCATGTCCATCATGACCACGTCGGTCTTGGCGTGTTCATTGTCGCTCTCCAGCCATTCGGCCCAGGCCTGGCCGTGGCATTGCATGTCGAAGGCGTGCCTCACGGTCAGGCCCGTGCATTGCAGCCACAGCTCCCTCCACCACGACAGGGTGCAGAAGTTCATGCCGTCCACCCAATAGGGGCGCAGATCGTCCGGGATGCGCTCGAAGGGCCGCCGCAGGCCGGGGATGGCGACCACGAGGCATCCACCGGGCCTGAGCATCGGGAGCAGGTGCGTGCTCAGATAGGCCGAGTCCGCGGCGAAGTAGTGCCAGGCGTCGATGCTGACCACGGCGTCGAAGGACTCCGGCTCGAAGGGCAGGGCGCGGGCCTCACAGTGCACGGCCGTGACGCGGTCCGCCAGATCCGCTTCGGCGAAGCGCCGGGCGTTGTCCTCGGCCGGAATCCACAGGTCGGCGGCGGTCACCGTGCAGCCGTAGCCCTTGGCCAGGGCCATGGAGGTCAGCCCCATGCCGCAGCCCAGGTCGAGCACGCGGGCCCCGGGCGGAAGGTCGGCGCGGGCGAGGAGTTCGTCCAGGATGCGCAGGCAGTTCGGCCCCATCATGGTTTGGAGCTGGTATTCGCGAGTGAAAAGAGTTGTCGAGTCAAGTGTCATGTCTGTTTCTCCGTGTTTGTTTCGTGAGCAAGTACACGGGTTCGGGGCGTCCGTCCCGCCCCGGGACGTCTGTGAAACGAAAAAGCGCCATGGGACTGGCCCATGGCGCTGTGTTCACCTTCCGGCGGTTCGTGCGCGGAGTATTTTTGAGATGGTCTTGGGTGAGAGGTAGAACTGCTTGGCCAGTTCCCGCACGCCCATGCCCCGGTCGTGCCGGGCGCGGATCTCGCGGTTTCTGGCCCTGATGTTCGCGCGCGTCTGCGTGCGCTCCCCCCAGGCCTGCCTGCGGTCATCCCGGCGCGGGATGTACACGCACTGGCCATCGATATACTTCTGCACTGCCTCCAGAACGGTTTTCGGCAAGACTTCCGTGGCGTTGGTGTAGCCCATGATGCTCCTCCTCGTGATGAATCAATTGAGGATGGGGCAGGGGCCACGGACCCGGCTAGATCACCGGGCGTCGCCCCTGCGGAGCGTGCCGACAAAATCCATAACTGCGCTGAACATCCAGACTCCGGGGTTGAGGGTTTGCGTGGTGGCCTCGTGTTTCAGGCCGGTATTCGCATAGCGCAGGGAGGGGCGGATTGTCACCTCTTGGCGGCTGGGTTCAAGGGGCTGATGGACAAGAGGTAAAATATGGCCTATTAAGAGCAAAAAACGCCACAAAGGGGTGTTATTTTATCCAATGAGCGTATTCTCCCTGCATACTCCCGAAGACGTTGCCCGCCAGATGGCGGAACGGCTCAAGGCCCTGCGGCTACGCCGCAACTGGAAACGCGCCACTCTGGCCGAGCGGTCCGGCGTGAGCGAGGCGTCCGTGAAGCGGTTCGAGCGGACCGGACAGATTTCCCTGGAAAACCTGCTGAAACTGGCCTTCGCCCTGGACAGGCTGGATGAGCTGGCCACCCTTTTTACCCCTGCTCCGGCCACATCCATGAAGGAATTGGAAGCCCTGCGGGACAACGCACCCAAGCGGGGTCGCTTATGAACAAGCTACGGGTCCTGTTGCAGTACACTCCTGAGGAACGGCGTCTGGTGGGGCAGTTGGCCGAAAGCCAAGGCGGCATCTTTTTTGAGTACGATCCGGAATTTTTGCGCAGCCCGCTATGGCTTTCGCCATTCAAGTTGCCGCCAGCGCCAGGACTGCATGAACACGCGGACCGTGCTTTTGGCCCTTTGTTTGGCCTGTTCGATGACTCCCTGCCCGATGGATGGGGCCTTCTGCTCATGGATCGCGCCTTCCGCCGGGCCGGACGCAATCCCCACGAGGTCGGCATTCTGGAGCGTCTGGCCTACCTGGGCTCCGAAACCATGGGTGCGCTGGTCTACGAACCGGCCATGCCGCGCGAGGACGACCTGAACGGAAGCTTCGATCTGGGCCGCCTGGCCCGGGAGGCGGCCCAGGTTCTGGATGGGGATGTGCGTACCGCTTTGCCCCTGCTGCAACGGGCCGGAGGAAGCCCGGGCGGAGCGCGTCCCAAGGTGCTGGTCGGCGTGCAGGGGGATCGGCTGATCTCGGGGCACGGGGAACTGCCGGAGGGATTCTCGCCCTGGATCATCAAATTTCCGGCTCGGCAGGATGACCGGGACGCCGGGCCCATCGAGTTCGCTTATGCTCGCATGGCCGCCGCCGCAGGACTCGTCATGACGGAATCGCGTCTTTTCGAGGCCGGAGGTGACCGCTTTTTTGGCGTGCGGCGCTTTGACCGTCATGACAACCGCCGGGTGCACACGCACACCCTGGGCAATCTGATCCATTCCAACTTCCGCGTTCCCAGTTGCGATTACGCCGATTTCCTAAAGGTCGTCCGCATCCTGACCAAAAAACAACCGGATCTCCGTCAGGCTTTTAAGCTCATGGTTTTCAACGTCCTGACCCACAACCGCGACGATCACGTCAAAAACGTTTCCTTCTGCCTGGACGAGTCCGGAGACTGGCGATTGGCTCCCGCCTATGACCTGACGTTTGCTCCGGGCCCAGGAGGAGAGCACTCCATGACGGTGCAAGGGTACGGCAAGGCGCCGGGGCGACGCGAACTCTGGGCCGTAGGCCGGGGTGAAGGCCTGAAGGACAAGGACATGGCAGGCATGTATGACGAGGTCCGGGCCGCAGTGCAGCAATGGCCTGCCTTGGCGGACGAAGCCGGGGTGACGAGGGGAAACGTGAAGATGCTGCGGGACGTGTTCGCTCGTACGTTGTCGTTGTAGTGGCGCAACGCATGCTTGACGCCCCATGTCGAGCCGGTCTGATCCGAATCGGCCGGACATGGTCTCACGCGGACTGGTGTCTGCAATCTGATTCGGTTCCGGAGAGCCGGACCAGACTCGCCGAGGCGAACCGAAATCAATGGATCACTCGGATGACCCTGTACAGCCAGATCGTGCCGTCCGGCGTGGACAGCCAGTACAGCGCCCCGCAGTTGGCGCAGACGGTGGCCCAGAACATGACGCGGAATGATGTCTTGCGGGATTTGTGGCGCAGGAACGCCTGGGCCAGGGCCGCTCCGGGCCAGCCGCCGAGCAGGGCCGCCAGATGCAGGGTGCTTTCCTGGGTGCGCCATGCCCCGCGTTCGGCGGCGTGCTTGTCTTTGGCGTAGAGCAGCGCGGCCAGCAGGCTCATGCCAGCGTACCACAAGCCAAGCTCCAGCGGGGCGGCCCGGTACGTGCGCAGATAGTACAGGACGTAGCCGATGCAGGCGCACATCAACACGGCCTGGGCCTGCTGCCGGATTTCCCGGCCGTTGTTTCTGTGGCCGCTGACCGGCGTGACACCCACGGCGCACGGCCGGCCCTGCGCATCGCGGGAGGGCATGAAGCGCACGGCGAGCCCGTTCACGGGACGCTTGCAGGTTCTGTCGTAGTCTCTGATGTGGAAGAACAGGGATTTCCCGCCGTGTTCCGGAGCGATGAATCCGTAGCCTTTCTCTTCGTGCCAATCGGAAATGGTTCCTGTGTGAGTGAGCATGTCTGAAATGATGGTATGCGTTCAGCGATCTGAACGTGTTGTCGGGATGAACGTTTCTGCCGCGCCAGATGCGAGTGCCGATTGCTTGCCAATGTTCTCAAGATGCGCGGTCGGAGGGTTCCGACCGCGCATCTTGGGGTTGGGGCAAGGGACGGCGTCGGCTATTTGCCCAGCGTGCCCATGATGCCGCGCACGGCCGCGGGCAGGTCGGCGGGGAGGACGACGACCTTGGAGTTGTTGTTCTCGGCCATCTTGCGCATGGCGTCCACGTAGCGCTGGCCCAGCAGGAAGACCAGCGGCAGTTCGCCGCCCTTGGTCGCTTCGGCGACCTTGGCAATGGCCTCCCGGTCCGCTTCGGCCAGCACGACCTTGGCTTCGGCGTCGCGGCGGGATGCTTCCAGGCGGCCGTCGGCCTGCAGGATGGCCGCCGATTTGTCGCCCTCGGCCCTGGTCACGGTGGCGCGTCTGGCGCGCTCGGCGGCAGCCTGTTCTTCCATGGCGTGCTGCATGGTGTCCGACGGATTGATATCCTGAATTTCCACGGTCTTGAGCATGATGCCCCAGTCCGAGATGTCATCGGAGATGGTTTCCTTGAGTCTGGCCTTGATCCTGTCCCGAGAGGACAGGGCATCGTCAAGGTCCATCTCGCCGACGATGGATCTGAGCGAGGTCTGGACCAGGGTCTGGATGGCCATGCGGTAGTCTTCGACGCCGTACACGGCCTTTTCCGGGGACACGATGTTTATGTAGGCCACGGCGTTGGTGATGATGACCGCGTTGTCGCGGGTGATGACTTCCTGGGAGGGGATGTCCATGACGATGTCCTTGGTGGTCACCTTGTAGGCCACGGTGTCCATGTAGGGAATGATGATGTTCAGGCCCGGGGCCAGCGTGCAGTGGTACTTGCCCAGGCGCTGGATCACGAACTTGAAGCCCTGGGGCACGATGCGCACCCCCATGCTGATGGTGATGATGACCAAGAGAAGCAGGAATGCGACGACGATAAGTCCTGGATTGAACATGATGATCTCCTAGAGGGATTGTTTGTTGGTTTTTGGGGCGACCACGAGCGTGTTGCCCGATACGTCGCGGATCTGGACCCGGTCTCCCAACTGCACGGGTTCGTCACAGATGAAGGACCACTCGTCGTCTCCGAGCAGGGGTTTGGAGAAGCGTACGACGCCGCGCCGGTCGCCCTCGGGGGTGCGGATGACCAGGCCGGTTTCGCCGAGGAGCGCCTCACGGGACATGCCGGCGCGGGTCTTGTCCACCATGCGCGGTTTCATGACCAGAAACCAGAACGCGGTCAAAAGTGCGGAGAATATGGTCCACAGCAACAGCTGCAAGGTCAGGCTCAGGGCCGGGACAAGCCAGATCAGACCGCCCACTGCCAGTGCGCCCAGCCCGAACCAGAAAATGGTGAAGCTTGGGATGAACAGTTCAGAGATGATCAGGATCATCCCGAATACAAGCCAGTGCCAATATTGAAGTTCCATGAGTGCTCCCGAAAAAAAGTGATTCGTTTTGGCGCTGCCCATTGCTAGCAGGGTCCTGGCCGTAAGGCCAGCGCCGGGTTCAGGCGGAAGGCGGCGCGATACGGCGGTGCGGCGGATTTTGTCGCAATTCGATTCCCCGCGCGCCTGTACCGGGAGCCGGAGTGGCTGTCCGCTGGTTGGGGCGGGTCCATCGCTGACCTGTGAAATCAGTATTTTTCGGTGAGCATTGTCCCTGAAAATACCTATCCTCCGTAAGATCATTATAAACTTCTTAGTGTATTTAATGATCTGGTTCCTTCTCATATACTGAAAGTTAAAATCAGGTTCGAGGAGGAAGGAGTGATGACAGATTTCACGACGCGTATTCTCAATTGCATTCCATCCAGGAATACCGAGGCCGACTGGACCTTTGAAGACGCCGAGGACGCGGCCCTGCTCGATACGGCTCCCACGGTTCCGAAAGCGAAGGATCTGCGGGAGCCGTGGTGGGAAGTTGATGATCAGGGAGAGACGGGCTCCTGCGTGGGATGGGCCACGGCCAATTCGGTGCTGCGCTGGCACTATGTGAAGTCGGGCCTGCTGCCTGCGTTCGAAAGGCTGTCGGCAAGGTATGTCTGGATGGCTTCCAAGGAGACGGACATGTTCACGTCATATCCCACGACCTTCATCGAGAACGCCGGGAGCAGCATCAAGGTGGCTCTTGATATCGCCAGGAAATTCGGCGTGGTGCCGGAGTCCGTGTTGCCGTTCCGGCACGGCAGCCTGTATTCCGGGAGGCCGAATTCCTTTTACGCCCTGGCCGCCCGGTTCAAGATCTCCGGGTATTTTTCCCTGGGCGTGGATTTGTCCCAGTGGCGTGAGTGGCTGGCCTTCAACGGTCCCATTCTCACGCGTCTTGACGTCGATGACACATGGTATCAGGCCTCGGCCAGCGCAGGTGTTCTTGAAACCTACAAAAAGGAGAGCGCCAGAGGGGGGCATGCGGTGGCCGTGGTTGGGTACGACAGTGACGGTTTCATTGTGCGCAATAGCTGGGGGGAGAAGTGGGGTGACGCCGGGTTCGCCCATGCGCGCGATTCCTACGTCGTGGCCGCGTTCACCGAAGCCTATGGCGTGGTGATGTGATGCACGTTTTGGTCAGGAGGCAAAGAACATGATCCCGGGTCCCGACGCCGCGTATGATCGCCTGCTGGATGTCCTGGGGGCCCTGCTCCTGCTGGTCGTGTTGGCCATGCTGCTGGAGCGGGCTCTGGCCCTTGTCTTCGAGTATCACTGGTTTCGAAGGCTATCCGACAGGGTGCCCGGGCTCAAGACTCCCATCGCGCTGCTGGTGTCCTGGTTCACCTGTCGGCACATCCGGTTCGACATCCTGGCACGGCTGTTTTCCCCCGCGCCGGACGCTTCCTCCTCGACCGAAATCGGGGTGCTGATCACTTCGGCCGTGGTGGCGGGGGGCAGCGCCGCGGCCATTACCCTGTTTCAAGGGGTGCTGCATTTCGGCCGGGACGCACGTCTGGGCCTGATGGAGGCCCACAGGGCCGCCATAGAGGCGAAGACGGCGGAGGCCAGACTGCGTACGAACAGGGCCGAAGCGGCCAGTTTCAGGGAATCGACGACCGGCTTCCGGGCCCAAGGCGCGGACGATGCCTGAAATCTGACGCCCGCAAGACATCGCGTCACGCCGCAACAATTGTGTTCCCAACATCCTGACGATCCCGCTTCGAGGAGCCGCCCCCTGAAGAGATTGCCCCATCCATTTTGCCCGGATCGCTTATTCCAAGATATTCCAGCCGATTCCGATTCCCCATGGCGCTTGTTTGTGAAATGGCGCTCAAGTCGGTCTTCGCCATATTGACAATCGATGGTCTTTTCGCATAGCCGTTTCGCAGCTTCACGAATAGGTTCTCTCAGCGGAACGAGTTGTTCATTATTTCGACATTCCCAATCGTTCAGCGAATTTTCATCGTCAACCGGAATCATCCATGGCAGGCAAGGACAACAGTTCCGAAACATTGGCCAAAGGCCTCTGGATTCTTGATATTTTCGGCGATGACGACGTCGGTTACACTCTCGCCCAGATTTCCCGCCGCACAGGCATCAACAAGACCTCCATATACAGATACGTGAACACCTTTTGCGACCTCGGCTTCCTGAAGCGCGACGATCGTACCGGCCTGTACAGGCTGGGGGTGCGCATGTTGGCCCTGGCCCACGCCATGCTTGAAAAAAGCGAGCTGGAGCGCGCCGTCAAGACTCAGGTCGACGCAGCCCATGAGCGCCACGGAGTGCATGTCGACGTCGGCCTTTTGTCCGGGGACTCCATCTACCTGATTTACCGCCGTGAATCCCAGGACACCAAGGCATTCCGTTCGTTCAGCTATGGCTCCGAGCCTTATTACCTGGCCGCCGGCAAGGCGGCCATGGCCTTCATGACCGACGAAGAGCTTGAAGCCTTTGTCTCGCGACTGGATCTGACCCCCAAAACCGACAAGACAATCACTTCAGCGCCGGAACTGCTGGCGGATCTGCGTCAGTCCGTCGAGCGCGGCTATACCCGCAACCGCGAAGAGTTCGTGCCCGGACTCATCGCCATCGGCGCGCCGCTGTACAGCCTGCGCACGGGCAAGGTCGTTGGCGGGGTGAGCTTTGATTCCTCCACGGACCGCTTCTCCATGGAGGAGTTTGAAAGCCGTTTCGCCGGGTATCTGGTGGAACTGGCCAAGAAAATTTCCGCGGTGGTGTCCTGGTAAATCCGGGAACATCGCTGCCCCGGAGCCCGCATGGGCTCCACCCTGGACGAGGAGAAAGGGAAGCCGGAAGCGTTGGGTTTCCGGGTTCATGGCAGGCTTCGACGAGTTTTCGCGAAGCCAAACGGCAGCCGGTGATGAGTGGCGCATCGCGTGACGTCATCTATCGGAATTCAACGTTCACCTTGGAGGAGTTTTTGATGAAACGACTAGGAGTCCTGTGCATGGTTTTGGCCATGGTTTGCGGCTTCGCCGGCATGTCCGTGGCAGCCGACGACACTGTGAAAATTGGCGTGTTTCTGCCCCTGACCGGCCAGAATGCTTTTGGCGGCCAGTTGGAATTGGAAGGCGTGCAGATGGCCCACAAGGAAATGGGCGAGATTCTCGGCAAGAAGGTCGAGCTGTTCGTGGTTGACAACAAGTCCGATAAGGTCGAGTCCGCCAACGCAGTCAAGCGCCTGATCGAAAAGGAAAAAGTCCAGGCCATCATCGGCACCTACGGTTCTTCCCTGGCCATGGCTGGTGGTGAAGTTTCCGAAAAGGCCGGTATCCCCCAGGTCGGCACCAGCTGCACCAACCCGCTGGTCACCCAGGGCAAGAAGTACATCTTCCGCGTGTGCTTCATCGATCCCTTCCAGGGCGCCGGCGCAGCCACCTATGCCTACCGCGATCTGGGCCTGAAAAAGGCCGCCCTGCTGATCGACGTGGCCAACGACTATTCCGTGGGTCTGGCCAGCTTCTTCAAGAAGTCTTTCACCAAGCTCGGCGGCGAAGTCGTCGCAACCCTGAACTACCAGTCCGGCGACCAGGATTTCACTGCTCAGTTGCAGGAAATCATGAGCAAGCAGCCTGACGTGCTCTTCATTCCTTCCTACTTTTCCGAAGGCGCCATCATCATGAAGCAGGTCCAGGAACTGGGCGGAACCTTCAGGATCATGGGCGGCGACGCCATGGACAACCCGGAGATCACCGCCATCGGCGGCTCTGCCGTGGAAGGTTTCATGCACACCACCTTCCCTTACGATCCTTCCATGCCCGATATGAACCCCGTGGCCCGCAAGTTCACCGACGAGTGGATCAAGATCAATCCCGACAAGGATCCCAACGTCAACGCCGCCTTGGGCTATGACGCTTACATGATCATCATGGACGCCATCACCCGCGCCGGTTCCGCCGAACCCCAGGCCATCACCGACGCCCTGGCCGCTACCAAGGGCTTTGTCGGCGTGACGGGCACCACGACCATCAACGAGACCCACGACGCTGAAAAGCCCGTTGGCCTGGTCATGATCAAGGACGGCAAGAAGACGTACGTCGGTGCCATCACTCCCGAACTCTAATTCTCTGAATGAGCGCTTTTTTGGCGTGAGCGGCAGGGGGAAACCCCTGCCGCCGTATTCAGACAAGGATCGTCCATGAATCTGGCAACATTCATCCAGCACTTCCTGAACAGCCTGACCCTGGGCAGCCTCTATGCGCTTATCGCCATCGGCTACACCATGGTCTACGGCATTTTGCGTTTGATCAACTTCGCGCACAGCGAAATTTTCATGCTCGGCGCCTACTTCGTTTTCTGGGGCATCACCCTTTTTCACATGCCCTGGGCCGTGGCCATGGTCGCGTCCATCATTTTTGTCGCGGGGATAGGCATCCTGGTCGATCGTATCGCCTACCGCCCCCTGCGCGACGCGCCCCGCATTTCGGCTCTGATCAGCGCCATCGGCGTTTCCTTTTTCCTGCAGAACGTGGCCATCGTCTTCTTTCAGGCCATCCCGCGCCAGGTGTACCGCCCTCTGTGGCTGGAAACGCCCATGCTCTGGGGTGACGTGCGCGTCCTGCCTTTGACCCTTTTCGTACCGGTGCTGTCGTTCTTTTTGATGATGGGTCTGGTCTACATCGTCTATCACACCAAGGCAGGCCTTGGCATGCGGGCCATCAGCAAGGATATCGAGACCAGTTATCTCATGGGCGTGCCCGTGAACAAGGTCATCGCATTGACATTCGGCATCGGGTCGGCCCTGGCCGCGGCCAGCGGCATCATGTGGGCCCTGCGCTATCCCCAGCTTCAGCCCATCATGGGCACGATCCCCGGCTTCAAGGCCTTTATCGCGGCTGTTTTCGGCGGCATCGGTTCCATCCAGGGCGCCGTCATCGGCGGTCTGGCCCTGGGTTTCATTGAAATCATGACCGTGGCATTTTTTCCGGATCTGGCAGGATACCGCGATGCATTCGCTTTCATCCTGTTGATCGGCATCCTGCTGGTCAAACCGACCGGTATCATGGGCGTCAAGACGGAGGACAAGGTCTGATGAACCGCAGTACAACCATTTTTCTCAACTTCGTTCTGGTGGCCTGTCTGGGCCTATTTCTGTGGTGGGCCGAGGGCAACCTCGACGGCTACAAGATTCAGATCCTGAATCTCATCGCCGTGAACATCATCCTGGCACTGTCGCTCAACCTCATCTACGGCTTTACCGGCATGTTCAGCCTGGGACACGCGGGCTTCATGGCCATCGGCGCCTATGTCTGCTCCATCCTGATCATGACCCCCGACCAGAAGATCACGCTCTTCATCCTGGAGGAAGCGTATCCATGGGTGCAGAATTCCCATGCGCCATTTTTGGTGGCCGTGATCGCGGGCGGTCTGGTGGCTGCCCTCTTCGGGCTCGTCATCGGCACGCCCCTGCTGCGCCTGGGTGACGACTATCTGGGCATCGCCACTCTCGGCTTCGCGGAGATCGTGCGCGTCATCGCCAACAACATCCCCCGCGTGACCAACGGCGCCCTCGGCTTCAAGGGTATCCCGGATCATGCGAACCTGTGGTGGAACTATGGCTGGTGCCTGCTGACCCTGTATTTCGTGATCCGGATTCTCGGCAGCAACACGGGCAATGTCTTCAAGGCCATTCGCGACGACGAGACCGCGGCCAAGGCCATGGGCGTCGATGTCTTTCGCGTCAAGCTCCTGTCCTTTATCTTCGGCGCTTTCTTCGCCGGTGTCGGCGGGGCGCTTCTGGGCAGCCTGCTGACCACCATCGATCCCAAGATGTTTCTTTTCACCCTGACCTTCAACGTGCTCATGATCGTTGTCACCGGCGGACTCGGCTCCATCACCGGTTCCATCATCGCCGGAGTGGGCATCACCGTGGTGCTCGAATGGCTCAGGTTCGTGGAAAATCCCATCACCATCGGCGATTGGAGCATGGACGGCATTCCGGGCATGCGCATGGTGGTCTTTTCCCTGGTGCTCATCTTGGTCATCCTCTTCAGGCGCGAGGGCATCATGGGCATGCGTGAAATCACCTGGGACGGCGTGGCCAGGTTCATGAAGCGAGGTAAGGCATGAGCATGATTCTTGAGACAAAAAATCTGACCATGCGCTTCGGAGGCCTGGTCGCCGTCTCCGACTTCACCGCGAGCGTGCCCCAGGGCAGCATCACTGGGCTGATCGGTCCCAACGGCGCGGGCAAGACCACCTGCTTCAACATGGTCACGGGTTTTTACCGTCCCTCCGAGGGCCAGGTCTTCTTCGAGGGCAAGGAACTCACCGGCATGAATCCGCATCAGGTCTGCCGGGCCGGCATTGCCCGCACCTTTCAGAATATCCGCCTTTTCGGCAACGAGACGGCGCTGGAAAACGTCATGATCGGCAGTTTCGTGCGTCAGCGCACAGGCTGGATCCAGTCCGTGCTCATGACTCCGGCGTCGCTTCGGGAAGAAAAGGAGATCCGCAAGAAATCCATGGAACTCCTCGAAATCGTCGGGCTTGGAGACATTGCCGCTGAAAAGGCCAACAGCCTGCCTTACGGTGCGCAGCGCCGCCTCGAGATCGCTCGCGCCCTGGCCACCGGGCCTCGCTTCCTGCTGCTCGACGAGCCTGCGGCGGGCATGAACCCCCAGGAGTCCATGGAACTCATGGACTTCATCCGCACCATCCGGACCCGCTTCGACCTGACCATCCTGCTCATCGAGCACGACATGAAAGTGGTCATGGGCGTGTGCGAGCACATGTGGGTTCTGGACTACGGTGTGACCATCGCCGAGGGCGGTCCGGAATCCATCCAGTCCAATCCCAAGGTCATTGAAGCCTATCTGGGTGAGGAGTACGTGAAATATGCTTAAGATCAGTGACTTGCATGTATATTATGGGGGCATTCATGCCCTCAAGGGCATTTCCCTCGATGTGCCCACGGGCCAGATTGTGACCCTTATCGGAGCCAATGGCGCGGGCAAGAGCAGCACGCTTCGGGCCATCTCCGGGCTGATCAAGAACAAGAAGGGCACCATCACCTACAACGATCGCGACATCACCACCCTTGATCCGGTGGAGATCGTCAAGGGTGGGATCGTCATGTCTCCGGAAGGGCGGCGCATCTTCCCGCACCTCTCGGTGACCGAGAACCTGTATCTGGGGGCTTACAGCCGCAGCGACAAGGACGGGATCGAGCGGGACAAGGAGTGGGTCTTCGACCTATTCCCGCGCATGCGTGAACGCCAGAACCAGAAGGGCGGCACCCTGTCCGGCGGCGAACAGCAGATGCTGGCCGTGGGCAGGGCGCTGATGAGCGCTCCCGACGTGGTCATGCTCGACGAACCCTCTCTGGGTCTGGCTCCGCTCCTGGTCAAGGATGTTTTTGAGATCATCAAGATCATCAACGCCCAGGGCAAGACCGTCGTTCTGGTCGAACAGAACGCCTTCGCGGCCCTCAAGGTTGCCCACTACGCCTATGTGCTTGAAACCGGGGCCATTGTCCTGCAGGGGTCCGGCGAGGAACTGCTCAGTGACGATCGTGTCATCCAGGCCTATCTTGGTGGCTGACGTCAATGCCGTGCGGCGGCAATGATCCCAAAAGGAACATGTGCGCGGCCAGCCTTCAGAACGAACACGAACCCTCCCACTCTTATGAGTCGGAGGGTTTTTTCATGTGGACCGTGTGTCGATTTGCGCCAGCAAGGTACAAGCGCATCGAGCCAAACCCAGGTGAATCCTGGTTTCCCGCATGGTCAAATTGGACTTCTCATGACGGGCGCAACCGGGTATGGTGCGACATTGACGCATTTTCAGGCAAAGGCTTGCCTGCCGGAAGGATGATCCATCCGATGATCGAGGCGACCGCGACACATCCATCGTTCCGGTCCGCATTATCACGAATGTAACGGGAGACAATGGTATGTTCAAAATAGTCAAACGAGAGGAAATGGCCGGGGGCACGGTCATCCTGAATGAGATAGACGCGCCGCGCATTGCCGCCAAGGCTCGACCGGGCCAGTTTCTTATCTTGAAGGCCAACGAGGACGGCGAGCGCATCCCGCTGACCATGGCCGAGACCGATCCGGTCAAGGGCACCGTCACGGTCATCTACATGGTGGTCGGCAAGAGTACCGAGCTTTTTTCCCGGCTTCAGGTCGGGGATTCCTTCCAGAACGTCATCGGACCCCTGGGCCAGCCGACGCACATCGAGGGTGGCAAGAACGTCGTCTGCGTCGGCGGCGGGACAGGGGTGGCGGTGCTGCATCCCATTGCCCGCGGCATGAAGGACGCCGGCTGCAAGGTGACATCCATCATAGGGGCCCGCAACAAGGATCTGCTTATTCTGGAAGACAAGATGCGCCAAGCCTCCCATGACCTGCACGTCTGCACCGACGACGGCAGCCACGGACGCAAGGGCTTCGTGACCGAAGTGTTGCGGGAACTCCTGGAGCAGGGCGGGATCGACCAGGTGGTGGCCATCGGCCCCGTGCCGATGATGAAGTTCGTCTCGCTTCTGACCAAGGAATTCGGTGTCCCGACCCTGGTCAGCCTCAACCCGATCATGATCGATGGCACCGGCATGTGCGGCGGGTGCCGGGTTTCCGTCGGCGGAGAGACAAAATTCGGCTGTGTGGACGGCCCGGAGTTCGACGGCCACAAGGTGGATTTCGATGAATTGATCCTGCGTCTGCAGGCCTACACGGAACAGGAGAAGCTTAGTCGGCACCTGTGCAAATGCGAAGGAGAGCGCTAGATGGAGGGTACGAACAAGAAGTCACGTCTGGCCATGCCGGAGCAGGAACCCAAGGTCCGGGCCAGGAATTTTGAGGAAGTGCCCTTGGGCTACACTCCGGAGATGGCCATTGCCGAGGCGGGCCGCTGCCTGCAGTGCAAGAACCCGCTCTGTGTCCAGGGATGCCCGGTGGGCGTCGACATCCCCGGTTTCATAAAACACATCGCGGACGGGAAGTTCGATCTGGCCATCGGCAAGATCTGGGAGCGCAACAGCCTCCCGGCAGTCTGCGGCCGGGTCTGCCCGCAGGAGATCCAGTGCGAGGGCAACTGCATCCTGGGCCGCAAGGGCGAGGCCGTGGCCATCGGCAATCTGGAGCGTTTTGCCGCGGACTGGGAGCGTGCCCATCATGTCTGCGAACTGCCCTCCCGTGAAAAGGCCACGGGCAAGAAGGTCGCCGTGGTCGGCTCCGGCCCCTCGGGCCTGACCGTGGCCGGAGACCTGATCCTCAAGGGACACGAGGTCACCATTTTCGAGGCTTTTCACAAGCCCGGCGGCGTGCTGGTCTACGGCATCCCCGAGTTCCGGCTGCCCAAGGACATCGTCGCCTCGGAGGTGTCATGCCTTCAGGCTCAGGGTGTGAAAATCGAGTGTGACGTGGTCGTGGGGCGCACCGAGACGGTGGACGAACTCTTCGAGCTGGGCTTTGACGCCGTATATCTGGGAGTGGGCGCGGGCCTGCCCCGGTTCATGAACATTCCCGGCGAGAATCTGGTCGGGGTGCTTTCGGCCAACGAATACTTGACCCGGGCCAATCTGATGAAAGCCTACCTTTTCCCGAAAGTGGACACGCCCATCCCCCAGGGGCGGCATGTGGTGGTGCTGGGCGCCGGCAACGTGGCCATGGATAGTGCCCGCACGGCCATGCGCCTGGGCGCGGAGAAGGTCAGCATCGTCTATCGTCGCTCAAGGGCGGAGATGCCGGCCCGGAGCGCGGAAATTCATCACGCCGAAGAGGAGGGGCTCAATTTTGAGTTGCTGTCCAATCCGGTGCGCTATCTTGGAGACGAAAAAGGACGCCTGACGGGCATCGAATGCGTGCGCATGGAACTGGGCGAGCCTGATTCGTCGGGACGCAGACGTCCGGTGACCGTCCCCGGTTCGGAGTTTGTCATCGAGTGCGATCTGGCCATAGTGGCCATCGGTTCCGGGGCAAATCCGCTGCTGACACGCTCGACCCCCGACCTGCCCCTGGGCAAATCCGGGTACATCCTTGCCAATCCGGAAACCGGCAAGACCGGCAAGAAGGCCGTCTGGGCCGGAGGCGACATCGTCACCGGGGCGGCCACCGTAATCCTGGCCATGGGCGCGGGACGTAAGGCCGCGGATTCGATCCACGAATACTTGACCTGGGGCTGGTAGAATCATCCTTTTCAGATAAGACACCCTTCACGACCTCGAAAAGCTGCTCCCGGCAGGCGCCACAACGGATGTTTCCGCCTTGTGTCCGTCTGCCGGGAGCAGCTTTGTTTCATCAGTTCGCCATCTCCCTTGGAATATCACATACGCCAGACTCGTAGCTTTGGATTGTTGCATGCAGGACGAAAAATTGGGGCTGCACACCCGGCAACGATTCAGCAAACGATGCCTGGCTCAGTCAGACAGCCGACGCGCCTCAAGACCATGACGCCCCCGACCTTGAGGTCTTGGTGGGCGGTGTTTTTGTTTCGGTTGGTTGTGGGAAGACCGTTTTGTGCTGGTTTGGGAAGGCTTGAGGAGATGTGTGCGGTACGCGGTCCGGGGTCGCCATGGCCTTGAGTCGCGCCGGAACTCCTTCGCTGGCCTCGTAGAGCTGAATCGTTGCATGCAGGACGAAAAATTGGGGCAGCGCATTCGGCAACGATTCAGCAAACGATGCCTGGCTCAGTCAGACAGCCGACGCGCCTCAAGACCATGACGCCCCCGGACCTTGAGGTCTTGGTGGGCGGTGTTTTTGTTTCGGTTGGTCAGGGGGGGGATTGTTTTGTGCTGGTTTGGCGAGGCATCAGGAGTTGTGTGCGGTACGCGGTTCCGGGTTGAGATGGTCTTCAGGTGTTGGGCGGATTTTTTTTGCTGTGCCCGCTTGGTGGGTGAAGTGGGCGCCTTGAGCCATGGGTGGCACATGAAGCGCAGTGGGTCTGAATTATTTTCATTTTTACGCGGGGAATACAGTGTTCTGGTGATCAATATTCAGCTGAGAGGGAAAAATTTATTTTGAGAGTGGAATTTGTCTGAAAAATCGGACATATTTCAGGGGCAAGAAAGGTCATTTTTTTATGTACTGCTGAAGTTTCTGCAAATATTACGTTCGTAAAATTTATATATAATGGTAATATTATGATTTTTTTTAAAACAATTTTTTGATTTTTGTACTTGATTAAATTGTAATCAAAATAATTGTACGTTTTGATAAATTTATCACGAACAAAACTGGTTGTGCGAACAGTTTGGAAAGCGGATTTTTTTTGTTCATTTATGAAAAAAAAGGGCAATTTATTCATAAATTCTTGCAGTAAAGCATCTCAAAGAGTACTTCCGTCCAAACTAATTTAACCGTTGGAGGGTATTTGGAATGTTGAAACTGAAGACCATTCTTGCGTTTGCGGTGGGTGCGGTTTTTCTTTGTGCTGCGTCCGCCATCGCTGCTCCCATCGTCATCAAATTCTCCCACGTTGTTGCCGAAGATACCCCCAAGGGAATCATGGCCAACAAATTCCGCGATCTTGTGGCTGAGCGCCTGGGCGACAAGGTCGTGGTCGAAGTCTACCCCAACTCCCAGCTCTTCGGTGACGGCAAGGAACTTGAAGCCCTTCTTCTGGGTGACGTGCACCTGCTGGCTCCGGCCCTGTCCAAATTTCAGAAATACACTCCCTTGCTGCAGATCTACGATCTGCCCTTCCTGTTCAAGGACATGGCCGCCATCGACAAGTTTCAGCAGGGCCCCCAGGGCCGGGCGCTGCTAACGTCCATGAAGGACAAGGGCATCATCGGACTTGAATACCTGCACAACGGTTTGAAGCAGATTTCCGCCAACGACCCCATTCATGGTCCTGGCGACGCCAAGAACAAGAAATTCAGAATCATGACCTCAGACGTTCTGGCCGCCCAGTTTGAAGCCGTCGGCGCCATGCCGCTTAAAAAGCCCTTCGCCGAAGTCTTCACCCTGCTTCAGACCCGGGCCATCGACGGTCAGGAAAATTCCTGGTCGAACATTTATTCCCAGAAGTTTTACGAAGTGCAGCCCTACATCACCGAGACCAATCACGGCATCCTGGACTATCTCGTCATCAGTTCCACGGAATTCTGGGATGGCCTGCCGGCCGATGTGCGCCCCGTGCTTGAAGAATGCCTGAAAGAATCCATCGTTGCCGGCAACGCCGCAGCCGCTCGGAAGGATCTGAACGACAAGCAGAGAATCATCGACTCCAAGCGCAGCGAGATCATTACGTTGACCGAAGAAGAACGCGCCGCCTGGGTCGAAGCCATGAAACCGGTCTGGAAGAAGTTCGAGGACGCAGTGGGCAAGGAAAACCTCGAAGCAGCCATCGCCGCCAACAACTAGTCCCGTCAGATCATGAATACACTTATCAACAAAGTGGAGGAGGGGATCATTTCCCTCCTCCTTGCTTCCATGACGCTGCTTGTTTTCATGGAAGTGCTCATGCGGTTCGGGTTCAACGTGGGCATCCACTGGGCCCAGGAATTGACCCTGCTGCTGTCGGGCTGGATGGTCATGTTCGGGGTTTCCTATGGCATCAAGGTAGGGTCGCACATCGGTGTCGACGCCTTGGTCAGGCTGTTTTCGGTAAATGTGCGCAGGGCCATCTCCATTGTGGCCATTCTGCTGTGCCTGCTCTATTGCGGGCTTTTTCTCGTGGGCAGTTGGACCTATCTTGGGAAGCTCAAAAGCATAGGAATCCACCTTGAGGACATTCCCGTCCCCAAATGGATCGCCAACAGCATCCTCTTTGGTGGCATGGTCATGCTCGCCATCCGTCTTTTGGATCTCCTCTGGGCGGTCATCCGAGGCAAACAGGAAGGGTTCAAGCTTCTGGATGAGGCCAAGGAGAGCATGTATCTGGCGCAAAAAGAGGGTACTTCCCTGGATGGAGACGACGAATGACAACTGCGGCACTGTTCACCCTGCTCTTCCTCTTTATTGCCACGGGGATGCCCATCGCCATTGCGCTGGGTCTTTCGAGCATCACGACCATCCTGTTCTTTTCCCACGATTCCCTGGCGTCCATAGCCTTGAAGCTTTTTGAATCGGTTTCCGAACACTATACCCTGCTGGCCATTCCGTTTTTCATTCTGTCCTCCCAGTTTTTATCCACGGGAGGCGTGGCCAAGCGTCTCATCAATTTCGCCCTCGACTGCATCGGGCACGTCAAGGGCGGCCTGGCCATGGCCTCGGTCCTGGCCTGTATGCTCTTTGCCGCCGTATCCGGGTCTTCACCGGCCACGGTGGCCGCCATCGGCAGCATCGTCATCGGCGGCATGGTCCGTTCGGGCTATCCCGAATCCTTTGCGGCCGGAGTCATCTGCAATGCCGGAACGCTCGGCATTCTCATTCCGCCGTCCATCGTCATGCTCGTATATGCGGCGGCGACCCAGGAGTCGGCGGCACGTCTGTTCATGGCCGGATTCATTCCCGGCATCTGCCTGGGGCTGCTGCTCATGATCGCTATCTACATCGTGGCCCGGATCAAGAATTATCCGGCTCTGGCCTGGCCCGGATTCAGGCAGGTTTTCAGGTCCGGTTTCACGGCCATGGGCGGATTGATGCTGGTCGTCATCGTGCTTGGATCCATCTACGGCGGCATCTGCAGCCCTACGGAAGCGGCGGCCATTTCGGCCGTGTACGCCTACTGGATCGCCGTCTTCGTCTATCGCGACATGGGGCCGCTCAAGGAAGTGCCCCTGCGCAAGGTGGACGAGCCCCTGTCCTCGGCCCTGTTTCGCGGGTTGTGGCAGACTTTCGTGGCCATTCCCAAATCCTGGGTCCATCCGGAAGTGCGCCACGTGGTCCTGGATGCGGCGAAGGTCAGCATCATGCTGCTCTTCATCATCGGCAACGCCATGCTCTTCGCCCACGTGCTGACCACGGAGCGGATTCCGCATCTCATCGCCGAGACCATTGTCGGCTGGGGATTGCCGGCCTGGGGTTTCCTGATCGTCGTCAACATCCTGCTGCTTGTGGCGGGTAATTTCATGGAGCCTTCGGCCATCACCATGATCATGATCCCGATCCTGTTTCCCATCGCGGTCAAGCTTGGCATCGATCCCATTCATCTTGGCGTCATCTGCGTGGTCAACATGGAGATCGGACTGATCACTCCGCCGGTCGGGCTCAACCTCTTTGTCACGGCCGGCATCACCAAGCGCGATCTGACCTGGGTCGTGCGCGCGGCGCTGCCGTGGCTCATGATTCTGCTCTTCTTCCTCATCCTCATAACGTACATTCCGCAGATATCCCTGTGGCTGCCCGAGTACATCGACAAACTCAAAGGGTATTGAGGCGGGTGTCGGAAAAAAAGGTTTTGCAACCGGGCTTCGTGAGAAGCCCGGTTTTTTTATGCATTCCTAGTCGGGCGGGGAGCATCAGGCGGACTGGTGGCAGGTGTCGCTTCATCCAGCTTGCGCAATTTTTTCTGGCAGGCGGGGCAGATTCCTTCCAGGCGGATATCGACGTGGCGGATGTCGAGAGAGAGATCGTCCAGGGCGTGGCGGTCCACGGGCAACTGCCGGGCATCAAGGCAGAGGTAGCAGTCGCAGCGGGTGCAGTGGAAGTGCGGGTGCTCGTCTTCGTGGGCGTCTCGCAGGCAGAAGCGCTGGGATTTTTCGCCGAGCCCAAGCCGGTTCAGGACGTTGTGCTCCACCAGCAGGTCCAGGATGCGATACACCGTGACCCGGTTGATATCGTTCTTGGCGCTGATTTTTTCCAGAATTTCCTGAGCGCTGGACGGGTGTGCCGTGTTGCCGACGGCCATGAGCACTTGCAGGCGGTGTTCGGTGCTCTCAAGACCGGCTTCCTTCAAGCGGTTTACGGCCGCCTTTGCGGACATGCGCGCTTTCATGTCCGCCGCCAAAGTGTTTTGCATCCCCAGGCGACGATGTATCCGGCCGTGGCCACGGCGATGATGGACGCTCCGGAGGTCAGGTCCAGATGATAGGATACCGCCAGTCCGCAGAGGCAGAAAAACAGGCTGGCCAGGGTCGCGAGGACCATGGTTTTCCACAGGGAGTTGGTGAAGAGCTCGGCCAGCATGGGCGGGATGGTCAAAAGCGCGATGACCAGAATGAGGCCCGCGACCTGGATGACCATGACCACGGTCACGGCGGTCATGACCTGCATCAGGACGTAGAGCATGCGCACGGGCACGCCCGTGGAACGTGCGAATTCCATGTCGAAGGACAGGGACAAAAAGTCCTTGTACCAGAAAAGGACCACGGCCAGGATGAAGAGATCGAGCAGGAGCATGATCCAGATATCGCTTGCGGGCACCGCCAAAAGGCTGCCGAAGAGGTAGCTCATGAGGTCGACGTTGTAGCCTGGGGTCAGGTCCAATAGAATGATTCCAAAGGCCATGCCCGCGGCCCACATGATGCCGATGATGCCGTCGCTGCGTTCGCTGCGGCCAAAGGAGGCCAGGGCCATGATCAGGGCGGCCAACACCGTGAATCCCACGGCGCAGGGCAGCACCGGAAGCCCCAGGAAAAAGGCCAGGCCCACTCCGCCGTATGCGGTGTGCGCCACCCCTCCAGCCATGAAGACCTGCCGGTTGACGACCACCAGCGAGCCGATGATCCCGCAGGCAAGGCTTGCCAGCACTCCGGCCATAAGGGCGTTTTGCATGAATTCCATGCTCAGCACTGAATTCATATGGAACCCCTTGGCCCGGCCTGGCCGAAGATGGAGGACATTTCCCTGATGTAGGTGTCCAGGGGACAGGATGCGTCGTGAGTGCCGTAGATGAGTTCGAGCATGGATGGCGTGAGTTCCCGGCTTTGGTTCTGGATAAGTGTGCGGTTGACCACGGCCACGCTTGAGATGCGCGTGGAGGCGGAGATGAGGTCGTGACTGACCATGACGATGGTGATGGAGGAACTGAGCGCCGAGAGCAGGTCGAAGAGGCAGACCTTGCCCTGGGGGTCAATGTTTGAGGTGGGCTCGTCAAAGAGCAGAAGAGCCGGGTCCGAGACCAGGGCCCGGGCCACAAGCACGCGCTGCTTCTGACCTCCGGAAAGGGCGTCGAAGCGGCGCGTGGCCAGTTCGGCCATGTCCACCATGCGCAGGGTCTCCATGGCTTTGGCCTTGTCCCTGGCGCGGTATCCGGGCCAACGCCCGGTGGAGAACAGATCCCCCTTGCGGCGCAGCCCGAGCAGGACCACTTCGTGGACAGTTACCGGAAAACTCGGCTGGATGAGCGCGTGTTGCGGCACATAGCCCACGGCGGGCCGCACGGAGAGCGGATCGGCGCCGAGCACCCGCACTGTTCCGGCCTTGGGCGCGAGCAGCCCGAGGATAAGCTTGACGAGGGTGGTCTTGCCTCCGCCGTTGGGCCCGATGACGGCCATGAAGTCGCCGCTTGAGACCTTCAGGTCGACGCTGGAGAGCACTTCCCGATCGTCGTAGGCGAAGCTCACGCCCTGAAGCTCGATGACCGGAGTTCCGGTGCCCGGCAGGGGCCTGAAATGCGGCTCGGGGATGTTCGGATGGCTGTGTCCGGAGCAGGTGGAGCAGGAATGGTCGTGCGTGTTCATGCGCTTCCCGGTTGCTTTGTTGAAGATGCCGGGCCCTCAAGCGGCCCGGTGTCATGATTCGTTTTGATGTCGTTTATTTGAGCGCGTCGGCAAAGGCTCGGGCCGCACTGCGCAGGTTTTCGGCCCAATCCTCGGCCAGGGGGTCGAGACGCACAACCGTGGCCCCGATCTGCTTGGCGATGACGGCGGCGCTTTTCTGCGAAAACTGCGGCTGCACAAAAATAACCTTGGCCCCTGATTCCTTGCCGGCTGCGATGATCCGCGCCAGATCCCTGGGGCTTGGCTCCTTGCCATCCACCTCGATGGATGCCTGGGTCAGCCCGTAGGCCCTGGCAAAATAGCCCCAGGACGGGTGGAAGACAAGGAAGGTGCGATTTTCCTGGGGCAGCGGCTCCAGAATGGACCGGATTTCCCGGTCGAGCTCATCCAACTCCTTGTCGAAGGCGGCGGCATTGGAGGCGTAGAAGGCCGCCCGCTCGGGATCCACAAGGCTGAGCCCGTCGCGGATGTGGGCTACCTGAACCTTGACCAGCGCGGGATCGAGCCAGATGTGCGGATCAAGCGTGCCCTGATCAGCGCCGTGCTCATTGTCGAGATGGTCGTTGTGCCGAGCGCCATGGGCATCATGCGCTTCCGCCTCGTGCCCCTCCCCGGCGTGTTCCCCTTCATGATGATGTTCGTCACCGTCATGGTGCATTTCGCCGTCGTGATGCACTTCGCCATGGTCATGTTCCTCGCTCATGGGGATCTTGTCGATGCCTTTAGCCGTGTGCACGACGGTCATTCCCGGACTGGCGCCCATGATCCGCTCAAGCCAGGTCTGGTCGAAGCTGTCGCCGATGGTGAAGTAGATGCTCGCCCTGGCCAGTTCGGCCATCTGTCTGGGTCTTGGCTCGTAAGCGTGGGGATTGGCTCCGGGTTCGACCATGATCGAAACGGGAACCTCGCCGCCGCTGACCTTGTCAACAAAGTATTTTTGCGGGGTTATGGTCACGAAGGCGGTTGGAGCGGCCTGGGCCGAGACTGCGAGCAAACTCAGCAACACAGTGAACAGGCAAAGATTATTTCTCATTTTTCCTCCATGATTTTGGAAGGATATTTATGCAACAGGATTGCACGAAGTCAAGGTGCATGCAACAAAGTTGCGTGTTCTTGCCGCACTTGTGCATCCACCGATCACGCCGTAGGAGGGGATTGTTCACAGGTCACGACTTTTGGAGGAAGCATGCTTGATTTCATCATCGACGAAACCCGTTGCGTACAGTGCGGAGAATGCGCGGCCGACTGTCCGGTGTCCATCATAGACATGGATGGCGGCTTGCCGCGCATCCCCGAGCACCGGGAGTCGTATTGCATTGGCTGCCAGCACTGCCTGGCCGTCTGTCCCACAGCGGCCCTTTCCATTCTGGGCAAGGATCCCGACAAGAGTGCCCCCGTTTTGCCCCCGTCTCCGGATGCGCTGGAAAATCTGATCAAAAGCCGCCGCTCCGTGCGCCGCTTCCGTCCTGATCGGGTTGAAGAGCATATCCTGGGCAGGCTCATGGACGTGGTCGCCCATGCGCCAACGGGTAAGAATCAGCGCAGGATTCGTTTCACCCTGGTTGACGACCCGCAGGTCATGGAACTGATCCGGACAGGGACCATGGATGGAATCCGCAAGGCCGTGATCGACGACAGCCTGCCCGACGGCATGGAATTCTTCGCCAAGATGGTCGCCCCATACGATCAGGGCAAGGACATCATCTACCGTAAGGCGCCGCACATGATCATCGCTTCCGCTCCCAAGGATTCGGCCGCTCCGGACGCGGATCCGTTCATCGCCCTGTCCTATTTCGAACTGATGGCCCAGAGTCTGGGCCTTGGCACCGTCTGGTGCGGCTTTGCGCGCTGGGCCCTGCAGAGCGTGGTTCCGGAGTTTGGCCGGGCCCTTGGCATTCCGGCCGATCACCGGTCCATGTACGCCATGATGTTCGGCTACCCGGCGGTCAGTTACGCCCGTGCCGTGCAGCGCGATGTCGTGGGCGTGCACAGGGTCGGCCAGGCCGATCTGGAGGGCGGACGGTGAAGCAGCACATTCTGACGGCTCTTGGCGAGCGGGTGGTGGTGGCCGACGGGGCCATGGGCTCGCTGCTGTTCGATCGCGGCGTGGACAGCTCGTCCTGCTACGATGTCCTGAATCTGACCGATCCGGCTTTGGTCCAATCCATCCACAAGGCCTATGCGGGCGCGGGTGCGGAGATCATCGAGACCAACACCTTTGGAGCCAACAGGGTCAAGCTCGGGCGCTTCGACCTGGCGCACAGGGCCCGTGAGATCAATCTGCGCGGCGCGGAATTGGCGCGTAGTCAGGCCGGACCGGGGCGCTGGGTGGCCGGAGCCATGGGCCCGCTGGGACGCATGGGCATTGATCCGATCAGCCAGGAGGAGCTGGAGGATATTTTCAGCGGGCAGGCCTTGGCGCTGGTGGAGGGTGGCGTGGATTTCATCATGCTTGAAACCTTCGCCAGCCTGTCGCTGCTCCTGACCGCCCTGCGCGGGGTCAAGGCCTCGGTATCCGTGCCCGTGGTCGCACAGATGGTCTTTACCCAGCGCGGACGCACTCATTCCGGGCGCACGGCCCGTGAATGCTTCGACGCCCTGATCCGGGCCGGAGCCGACGTGGTGGGGCTCAACTGCGGCATCGGTCCCAAGAACGCCCTGGAGGTGGTGCAGGGGCTGGGCCCCGTGACGGTCCCGCTTTCGGTGCTGCCCAACGCGGGCTTCCCCGAATCCTCGGGCGACCGCCTCATCTACGCGTCCTCTCCGGAGTATTTCGCCCGCCGCACGGCGGCTTGCGCGGCGCATGGGGCACGTCTGTTGGGCGGGTGCTGCGGCACCGCGCCGGAGCACATCGCGGCTCTGGTGCGTGCCCTCGACGCTGGTCCTCCTGAAGCGCGGATCGTTTCCGCATCGCCGGACGAGGTCAATACGCAGACGGCCGCACCGACGCGCCTGTCCCGCCGCCTTGTCGAAGGCAAGGTCATTCTGGTGGAGCTCGACCCGCCCAAGCATCTGGATGTCGAGCCGGTCCTGGCCGCGGCCGAGGCCTTGAGCGCTGCCGGGGTGGACGCCATCACCATCGCCGAAAATCCGCTGGCCGTGCCTCGCCTGTCCAATATCGTGCTGGCAGGTATGGTCCGGGCCAGGACCGGCGTCGAGGTAGTGGTGCACATGACGGGCCGCGACCGCAATCTGGTCGGCATGCAGTCGACCATCATGGGCCTGGCCGCGTCGAATCTGCACAACGTGCTGGCCGTGACCGGCGACCCGCCTTCGGCCGGCAGCGCGGAGCGGGTCTCGGGAGTCTACGACCTGCGTTCCCTGGAACTCATGGCTCTTTTGTCCGGGTTCAACGAAGGGCGCAACCACTACGGGGACTCCATGCGTCTGCCCGTCAATTTCTGCATCGGCGGCGCCTTCAACCCGAACACACGCAACATGGCCCTGCAGGTCGGGCGCATGGAGAAAAAAATGGCGGCCGGGGCGAGCTATTTTCTGACCCAACCCGAGTATTCCAGAGAGCGCGTGGACGAAATCCTGGCCGCGACGGGGCACATTAAAGCGCCCATCGTGCTTGGCATCATGCCGCTGGCCAGCAGCCGCAACGCCGAGTTCCTGCACAACGAGTTTCCCGGCATCGAGATTCCGTCCGAAACCCGTGAGCGCATGGCCCGCGCCGGAGAGCATGGTCAAGAGGAGGGCGTGAACATCGCCTGGGAACTTCTGGAATATGCCTGGCCCCATTTCGCCGGGGTGTACATCATCCCGCCCTTCAACCGCCACGCCATGGCCCTTGAGTTGATGCGACGTCTGGGGCGCTGAAAATGAAAAAAACGGCCGGAATTATTTCCCGGCCGTTTTTTTTGCAATCAAGGACAGCGTCAGCCCCGGGCGTTGCCCTGGCTGACGTAGCGCTCCATGACCCACCCGCGCATGTCTTCCTCCCCGTCCATTTCCACGTAGAACCACCCCGGCGCGCTGCCGAGCACGCGCAATGTCGTGTAGCGGCCGACCTGGGCGATGACGGCCTCGCTCGTGTCCGGGCCGTAGCGGATGTTCAGGAGATCGATGATGACCTCCACCCGGTCCGGCCGGTTTGCGCCGTGACCGCGTATCGGTTCCACGACCTGGTAGCCCGAGGGCACGCGGCGGTAATGGACGTCACCGAAGACATGGTAGGTGATGCCTGCCGAGATGACCATGCGGCTGCCCAGCGGAATGTTCAGCACGACCAGGCCGATCGGCGGGCGCACCAGGATGAAGCCGTTGTTCCAGGGGCGGTAGAACCGGCCGGAATAATAATGATATCTGTCCCGGCCGTGCAGGACTACCGCGTGGCGTGAGGGGATCGTGTGGACAACGTGCTTGACGGTCACGGCCCGGTGGTTGTTTCCGCCATGGCGAATCCGCGTGGAGTGCCTGTCGCTGCCGCCCCGGGACCGGTAATCGTAACGCGTGTCGACCTGCGGCCGTCTTACGTCGTGGCGGTCATCATGCCTGGTTGTCTCGCGGGAGATGACAAGGCTTTTCTGCACCGGGGGTTGCTGTCTCGGGGCGACGGTACGAGAGTGGCGGCGATCCTTGTCCCGGTGTTGATCGGAAGAATCATGCCTGGACCACTCCGGGCCCGTGTGAAGGCGCATCAAGTCGGCCGGAGGAGTCACCGTGCCGAGGCTCACAGATGCCTGTGACTTTGGCGTGTCCCTCAAGGCACGCTGCATTGCCGCAGAATCATTGGACCGGGCCTTGCCCATGTTGTCAGGGCTGCTTTTGCCGCGCGGCGAGCGCTGTTTTGGGCTTGCTCCCTGATCCTGTCTGTCGTGGCCGTTTCGCGTGGCCTTGAAGTCGGCGCGGTTACGGTTGTCCGTGCGGGAATTCTTTTTTCCCACTTTTTGTTCGGCAGAATTTTGAGAATCCAGGGGCAAGCCTTGCGCCCCCTGGACCGGCGCGGCGAAAAAATGAAGACAGAGCAGGGCCGCAAGGAGCGGCAGGCGTGTGTTTTTGAATAAGGTGTTCATGGTTCCTCCCGGGGTTATGGAAGGATTCCGGGGCAAGGGGCGTGCCAAGCCGGGTAGGTGGCGCATTCCGGGAAAAATGTGGCCCCGGGGGGCGCCGGAAAAAGTGATGGGTGGATAAAATTTGTGCGCTTAAGGCCTGCTTGAGCACTCTTTTCACATCTGAAAAAAACGTTCCTATTCAATCCCGAGGCGTTTGAGCTTGTAGATGAGTCCGCGTCTGGTGATGCCGAGCAGCTGGGCCGCGTGGGTGCGGTTGCCCTTGGTTTGTTTCAGGGCGGTGGTGACGGCCTCGATTTCGTGCTGTTCAAGGGTCCTGGGCTGGGCCGGGGCTTCCTGCGGCTCGGCGTTGCGTGATGCCGGAGCTGCCTTGCCCGCGGACTTGCGCACGGCGGGCGGAAGATGTTCGGGCAGGATGACGTCGGTCTGGCTCAGCAGGCGCACATGGGCCATGGCGTTGGCCAGTTCGCGCACGTTGCCCGGCCAGGGGTGGCTTACGAGGACCTGCATTGCCGCGCGCGAGAGTCGTCGTGCTTCGGTCTTGTCCTTGTTCAGGAAGGCGCGCGCCAGGGGCGGAATGTCTTCCGGGCGCTGCCTCAGGGGCGGGATGTCGATGGTGATGACGTTCAGGCGGTAATAGAGATCCTGGCGAAAGCGACCCTCGGCCACGTCGGTTTCAAGGTCATGGTTGGTGGCCGCGATGAGCCTGCAATCGATGAGGGTCTCCTTGTCCGAGCCCACGGGGGTGATGCGTCCCGTTTCCGTGGCCCGCAGCAGGGACGGCTGCAATTCCAGGGGCATGTCGCCGATTTCGTCGAGAAAGAGGGTCCCTTCGTGGGCCTCGCGGAAATACCCGTTGCGCTTGTTCACTGCCCCGGTGAAGGCGCCCCGTTCATGCCCGAACAGCTCGCTGGCCAGAAGGGCCGGGGCGATGGCCGCGCAGTTGACCGGAACCATCGGCTTGTCGCGACGGGCGCTGTTGCGGTGGATGAACTGCGCTACGACCTCCTTGCCGCTGCC
This sequence comes from Desulfomicrobium macestii, assembly GCF_014873765.1. Taxonomy (NCBI): domain Bacteria; kingdom Pseudomonadati; phylum Thermodesulfobacteriota; class Desulfovibrionia; order Desulfovibrionales; family Desulfomicrobiaceae; genus Desulfomicrobium; species Desulfomicrobium macestii. The sequence goes on from NZ_JADBGG010000001.1 coordinate 130,555, forward strand.
GCTTTCGCCGGTCAGAAGGACCGTGGCGTCGCTCGGGGCAACGCGGTAGGCGTCGCGCAGCACGGAACGCATGGCAGGACTTGCGGCCACTATGCCCTCCAAAGATCCGGCGGGGATCTCCGGGTCCGCGTCCGCGCTCACGCCCAGGGTGTCGCGCACGGCCGCCAGAAGTTCGTCCAGATCCACGGGTTTGGCCAGATAGTCCACGGCTCCGAGCTTGAGGGCGTCCACGGCCTCGCGCACGTCGGCGTAGGCAGTGACCAGAAGAAAGGGCAGCTCCGGTTTTTCGGTCCGCACCCGGCGGAGCAGATCGAGCCCGGTCTCTCCGGGCATGCGCACATCGCTGACGATCATGTCCAAGGGCTCATGGCTCAAGAGGTCCAGGGCGTCGGCCGCGTTTTCGGCCTCAAGCACTTCAAGGCCCGCGTCGCGCAGCACGCGGGCATAGAGTTCACGGTAACGGACCTCGTCGTCGACGACCAGAATGGATCTTTTCATGGAGCCTCTCTTGCGGGTTTGATGCCGGAAATGGTCATGGTCGTGCCCTGGCCCCGGGTGGAGGCGGCGCTGATTTTCCAACCATGAGCCTCGACCACGCGTTTGACAATGGCCAGTCCCAGTCCGTGCCCCGTGGGCGATCCGCTGACGTAGGGCTTGAAGATGTCAGGCAGCAGATCGGAGGGGATGCCGCGACCCTGATCCTCCACGGCGAGGAACAGTTTGCGCTCCTGTTTGCCGAGCACGATCCTGACCGTCGTGCCCGCCGGGGAGGCGTGCAGGCTGTTCAGCAGCAGATTGACCAGCACCTGGCGCAGCATGGCTTCGTCGGCGCTGATGGTCGTGGCCTTGACCTGGGTGAGCAGGTCCACGCCGCCCGCGTCGAAGTCGGGCCCAAGGATGTGGACGACTTCCCGGCAGAGTTTGTCGATGCGGACGGGTGCCATACTTGGCTTGCGCTGGCGGGCGAAGTTCATGAAATTTCCCAGGCGGGACGAGGCCTTGTCCACCTCGTCCATGATGTGCCCGAGCATGGTTCGGCTTTCGGCCGGAATGTCATGCCGGGCTTCGATCTGCTGCGCCATGCCCATGATGATGCCGAGCGGGTTCTTGGTCTCGTGGGCCAGTCCGGCGGCGGCCAGTCCGAGTTCTTCCAGATGGGCGCTGCGGATGCGCTCGGCGGCCAGTTCCCCGGCCAGAATGCGGCGGCGTATGCCCGTGATCCAGACGGCCGTGACGGCCAGGATGCAAACAAGGGCGGAGGCGAAGATGGGGCCCTGGCGCTGCCAGAACCAGGATGAGATGAAGTTTTCCGGGTTGCTTCGAAAGCCCAGGTACATGACCGGGTTGCTGCGCGGCCACAGGCCAAGGCCAAGGTTGGTCGATTCAAGCGCTTCGGCCCAGTTGGCGGGGATGTGGGCAGGTTGCAGGGGAGACCACATGACATACATGTCGTCGGTGTCGATTTCGCCCCGGGTGCTGTTGGTCATCAGAAATTCCGGCATCGTCCCGGTCTGGACCAGACGGCCGTGGCGGCCCTGGACCACGACAAAGAGGGTGCGCGAACCGCGAATGACGCTTGAGAGCACTGTCTCGACCTGTTTCCAGTCCGTCAGTTCGCCGTTGCTCATGGATGCGATGACCGCGTTCAGTGTCGCGAAGCTGTCCTGGGCGCGCTGTCGCCGCCACTCCATGGAGCGTTCGGAATATCCCTGCCAGGACGAGAGGGCCCAGACGCTCAGCGCCATGATCAGCACAAGGGCCGTCAAGAGCGGGATGCGGTACAGGCGAGTGTCGTGTTTCATTTTTCCTCCTTGCCGGCTTTTGGCCTAGCAAAGAGTGTGCTGAAGATTAGCCCAGCAGCATCCGGTCCGAAACTTCCGCGTCCGCCTGGCTCTGGAACTTGTCCAGCAGGACCTCGACGGTAAGCTCCTCTTTCTCCTGTCCGCGCACGTCGAAGATGATGCGACCCCGGTGCATCATGATCAGCCGGTTGCCCAGGGTCAGGGCCTGATGCATGTTGTGGGTGACCATGAGCGTGGTCAGGCCGTGTTCGGTGACGATGCTTCGGGTCAGCTCCAGGATCTGCCCGGCTGTCTTGGGATCAAGGGCCGCGGTGTGCTCGTCCAGGAGCAGCAGTTCCGGCCGGACCAGGGTGGCCATGACCATGGTCAAAGCCTGACGCTGTCCGCCGGAGAGCAGGCCTGCCCGGTCCTGGAGGCGGTCTTCAAGTCCCAGTCCCAGTACGCGCAGGTGCTGGCGAAAGGCTTCCCTGTCGGCCGTCTTGACGCCCCGGGACAGGCCGCGCCGCTGGCCCCTTTTTTGGGCCAGGGCCATGTTCTGGGCAATGGAACCGCTGGCGCAGGTGCCCATGAGCGGGTCCTGAAAGACGCGCCCGATGAAGCGGGCGCGCTTGTGTTCGGGCCAGCGGGTCACGTCCGTTCCGGCCATGGAGATGCTCCCGGAATCGAGGGCATGGGTCCCGGCCAGGCAGGACAGGAAGGTCGATTTGCCCGCGCCGTTGGAGCCGATGATGGTGATGAAGTCACCCTGCTCGATATCGATGGACAGGTCCCGGAGACTGTGCACTTCGTTCACGCTGCCCCGATGAAAATACTTGTTGATGGCCTGGACGCGTATCATCGGGTGAACCTCCGCTTGAGCATCGGTGAGGTCAGGGCCGCGATGACCAGAAAGGCGGTGATCAGGTTCAGGTCGCTGGGGGTGAAGGAGAAGCTGCCGAGTCTGGACCCCAGCGCCAGGGCGATGGCGGTGCGGTAGAGGATAGAGCCGACGATGACGGCGATGCAGGCCCGGGCGATGGTCGCCTTGCCGAAGACCGTTTCGCCGAGGATGACCGAGGCCAGCCCCGCGACGATGGTGCCCACGCCCATGTTCACGTCCGCCGCGCCCTGGTTTTGGGCTATGAGCGCGCCGCTGAACGCGACCAGGGCGTTGGAGAGGCCCACGCCGAAAATGATGACGTTGTCCGTGTTCACGCCCAGGGAGGTGATCATCTGCCGGTTGTCGCCGGTGGCCAGCATGGCCTGCCCGTACTCGGTGTGCAGGAACCAGATCAGCCCGGACGTGATGAGGACCGCGACAACAAAAAAGAACACGGGGGTGAGCTGATAGAGCGGCAGCCCCAGGTTTTCGAGGTCCGTCAGCACCGAGGGCGTACCCAGGAGCGCCACGTTGGGGCCGCCCATGATCCTGATATTGATGGAATACAGCGAGATCATGGTCAGGATGGACGCCAGAAGATGCAGTATTTTGAGCTTGGTGTTCAGGATCGCGGTCACCGCTCCGGCCAGAAATCCGGCCGCCGAGGCCAGCGCAAGGGCCAGGTACGGGCTGTATCCGGCGGTGATGGTCACGGCGCTGACCGAAGCCCCCAGAGGCAGGCTGCCGTCAACGGTCAGGTCCGGAAAGTCGAGTATCCGAAAGGTCAGATACACCCCGAGGGCCATGATGCCGTATAAAAAACCCTGTTCCAGGGCTCCGAGAAAGGCGTAGAGGGTCATGATTCGTGTTGGTGCTGGATGTGGATGGAAAAGGGCGCGTCCGCCCGCAGAGCGGGACATACATGGGGGCGGGTGGAAGGACAAGCCCGTGGGGAGTCATGCTTTTGGCCCGGAGAGATCCTAGTCGTACCGGTTGCTGATCGCCAGGAATTCGAGCTGTGTTTCTTCGAACGCATCGACCACGTCCGGATCGAAATGGGCGCCGCGTCCGGCAAGGATGATTTGAAGCGCCTCTTTATGCGGCATGGCGTCCTTGTAGACGCGCTTTGTGACCAGCGCGTCATAGACATCGGCCAGCGCCATGAGCCGGCCTCCAAGGGGGATGGCCTCTGCTTTGAGTCCTTGTGGATAGCCGGAGCCGTCCCATTTTTCATGGTGTGAGAGGGCGATTTCGCGCGCCAGACCCAGGAAGGAACGGTCGCCGCTGTCCGTGCTCTGACGTTCTGCTTCGGCCAGGGTTTCGGCTCCGAGGAGAGTGTGTCGCTGCATCGCCTTGAATTCTTCGCGGGTCAGCGAGTCTGGTTTGAGCAGGATGCTGTCTGCGATGCCGACCTTGCCGATATCATGCAGGGGCGCGGATTTGTAGAGCAGTTCGATGGTATCCCGGTCGAGATATTTTTTGAATTTTGGTTTCCGGGCCAGGACGCGGGCCAGGACGAGGACATACTCGCGGGTGCGCCGGATGTGCCCGCCGGTTTCGGGGTCGCGGGTTTCGGCCAGCGCGGTGAGGCTCATGATGGTGGCGTCCTGGGCGTGCAGCAGCTGCCTGCTGCGGATGCGCAATTCGCGCTCCTCCATGCCATATTTGATGAGGCTTAAAAGAGCCATGTTGCCCAGTAGGATTATTTCCGTGGACAAAGGCGAAATCCAGTAGCCTGGGCCGTTCAGGAGCCAGAGGCTGGCGCTCCACACCCCTGTCGCCCCCACGAGCAGGCCGGCCGCACAAGTCAAGGGACCGGCGGACATCATCAGCAGACTCGACAGGAGGCCTACAGCCGCGATGGCACATGCTTCCGCCCCGATGGCCCAGGCCGGACGGATGAGGGTGTCTTTCTGGAGCAGGTTGTCGAGCAGGGTGGCATGGACTTCGATGCCCGGAAAGACGCGGTCCACGGGAGTGGCGTGATTGTCCCCAAGCCCCGAGGCTGTGGGTCCGACAATGGCCACGCGTCCCTGCAAATCCGGCAGGGGGCCGCCGAGGATGTCGGTCGCGGAGTACGTGGTGAAGGTTCCGCTTGGGCCTCGATATCTGAGCAGCACGTTGCCCTGTGCGTCGATGTGCGTGCGCTTGCGGCCTAACTGGACGAAGTTTCCGTCTGCATCTTGCCCCAGGCCAACGGCGGTTTCGCCCCGGGTCATGACCGTGGCCAGGATCAGGCTTGGCAGCAGTTTGTCTGCGTGCAGCGCAATGAGCGGGGTCCGCCGGATGACTCCGTCGGAGTCGGGCAGGGCGTTGATGAAGCCTGAATTTGTCGCGGCCGCGTTCAGGATCGTCAGGGGGCAGACGGCGGTCTCGGCCGTGTGCAGCGATAATCCGGCAGGTATGGATTGTCCGGAGAGAATCGGATGAACTTCGCAGAAGGGGGCTTTGTCGTGATTGGGGGTAAAGAGCAGCTTGTGACCCAGAACGGTCGGCATTTTCGCCAGAGCTTCCGCCAGCAGACGGTCATGGTCCAGCCTGTTCTGAGGCAAACCTTCAAGATCAATCGAGAATCCTGTTGTTTGGCGCAACTCTTCCTGCACCAGCAGCGGCGAGGTCCTGTCGCGGGCCGAAAGGATCAGGTCCAGGGTCACGATGTCTGCGCCGGCTTCGTGCAGGCGGGTGATCAGGCTTGCAAGCACATGTCGCGGCCAAGGCCATTGACCCAGAGCGGTCAGGGATTTGTCGTCGATGGCAATGAGCACCGGCACAGGACTCGGAGGCCGCTGACTGGTTTGGGACAGCAGTACGTCATAGACCTTGCGCTCGAAATGGGTGAGCAACTCCGGGCGCACGACATGCAGGATCACGACGCAGAGCGTGATGACGCACCCGGTGCCCAGCAGGCGAAGGATGTCCCTGCGGCGGTATCTTTGTCGCTTCATTTATTGACGCCTGGACGTGCGGGTGGTCAGCGTACCAGTACCTCCACGCGACGGTTCCTGGGTTCGGGAGTATCGTCGGCGGTGGGGATGAGGAGATTGCCCTCACCGTGGGAAAACACTTTCATGATGGACGGATCGATTCCCTGCCCGGCCAGGATACCTCGCGCACTTTCAGCACGTTCCAGAGACAGGCGGGCGTTGTCCTCACGCTGTCCGACCGTGTCCGAGTGGCCGTTGATGCGCACATCGCGGGAATTGCGTCGGTTGATGGCTTCAATGATCATGGATGGAACGGGCTTCGATTCGGCGGTCAGTTCCGCTCTGCCGTATTCAAAATAGAGCAGGAAGGCTTCAGGCGGATTGGGCATCGCCTGGAGAATCTGGCCGTACTCCTGCTCGATCTTTTTCTGGTCGAGGGTTTGCAGTGCGCCAGGTGAGGCCGAGGCGTCGCTGACTCTTGTGCTGTGTCCGGCAGCGGAAAGCTGTTGCGTTCCGGTCGGAGTGCTGACCGTTACCTGTCCGACCGAGCCGTCCGGGTCTTCGAGCAGGACTACGGTCGTGCCCTTGGTTGCGCAACCGGCAAAGGCCAGACAAAGGATGAGCAGGAGAGTCCGCGCGATCATTGTTCCACCACCTTGACCAGAAAACGTGTGCCATGAACGGCGATGACCGCATCCGGCGTTTCGATATGAACTTTCTCGGGAGCAAGGCGAGCGATGACTCCGGACATGTAGGCGAAGGATCCTTTGAGCAGACGTATGGCGATGGACAATTTCTCTTCCTGGGGAGCAAAGGCGAAGTCGCTCAGTTCGAGACGGCTGTTTGGACCCAGAGAAAGAATCGTGTCATCTTCAAGCATGATCCCGAGAGTGCTTTGATCCGAGGTAATGACAATGTCTTCTACGTAAAGAATGTCTCCAGTCCTTGCTGGGATGGTATTGCCCGCCCGCACAATTTGTCCGCTTCCCTCGGCGGCCTTGATGAAGCCTGCCACGCCAGGTTCCGCGTAAACCGTGCCTGTGTGCACAACAATGCTCAGGATGAGGAGCATGAAAAGATGCATGGAGTTCTCCGAGGGCTTGGGTTGGACAATAATTTTTTCACAATACGTCACTCTTTGATTTTATTCAAGTAATGTGTGCGAGACCATGCGTATCCCTGTTTTTTTGGGTTGTGATGAAGACCGCTGATGGACCGTGGTCGCGATGACTCATTTGCCGACAATAGTTTCATTTTTGATCATTGGCATGAAATGTTGAATTTTTTGGATTCCAGGCCAAGGGGATGGACTCCTTGCAATGATCCCTCGCCGGGTCTAAAAGCCTTGATCATCCAGCGCCTTGCCCAAGGATCATCCGCAAGATTGTTCCTTGGGGTCCACAGAAGGGGCGCGTGGGCATATATGGTGGGGTGCGGCGACCATAAAGCGGGGTCAACGCGGATGTCCTGCCGTTTTGACCTGCGTACTTTGACAGAAGCTCAACGCTTTGAGTAGGGCAGAGCCCAAATCACATTTGACCGAGGTCTTCATGCCCAAGCCCATTGATGTTCTGCGTACGGTTTTCGGTTACGACGGGTTCGTCGGACCGCAGGAATCCATAATCGAAACCCTGTTGGCCGGGCGCGATGCCGTCGTGCTCATGCCCACCGGCGGGGGAAAATCCCTGTGTTATCAGATTCCCGCCCTGATCCGGCCCGGCACCGCCGTTGTCGTCTCTCCGCTCATCGCGCTCATGCGCGATCAGGTGCAGAGTCTGACTCAAAATGGCGTGCGCGCGGCTTATCTGAACTCCTCGCTTTCGGCGGCCGAGGCCCGGGGGGTCGAGGCCGAGCTGCTGGCCGGGCGGCTGGATCTGATCTATGTCGCCCCGGAACGCCTGTTCCTGGCCGGTTTTCTGGAGCAGCTCGGGCGTATCCCGCTGGCGCTCTTCGCCATCGACGAAGCGCATTGCGTGTCCCAGTGGGGCCACGATTTCAGGCCCGAATACACCCGCCTCGGAATGATCGCCGAGCGTTTCCCCGAGGTCCCGCGTCTGGCCCTGACCGCCACGGCCGACGACTTGACCCGGGCGGACATCATCCGCCAGCTTGGCCTGGAGTCGGCGCGGGTCTTTGCCTCGGGTTTTGATCGGCCGGGTATCCGTTATCTTGTCGCGCTCAAGGACCACCCCGAGCAGCAGCTTGCCGATTTTCTGCGCGCGCAGCCTGCCGGAGATGCGGGCATCGTCTACCGCATGTCCCGTAAGAAGGTCGAGGCCACGGCCGCGAGCCTTGGCAAACAGGGGTTTACGGCCCTGCCTTACCACGCGGGGCTGGATCCGGCCACGCGTGAGCGCAACCAGGAGCGTTTCATGCGCGAGGACGGGGTGATCATGGTCGCCACCGTCGCTTTCGGCATGGGCGTGGACAAGCCGAACGTGCGTTTCGTGGTTCATCTCGATCCTCCCACGAGTCTTGAGGCCTATCATCAGGAAACGGGCCGCGCGGGCCGGGACGGCCTGCCTGCCGTGGCCCTCATGACCTACGGCCTGGGCGACATCGCCATGCTGCGCCGGCTGGTGGCCATGGACGCGGGATCGACCCGCCTTCCCGCCGACACGCAGGAAGGAAGGGGGGAAAGCCGGGTGCGGCACGAACGCCTCAAACAGCAGAAGCTGACCTCTCTGCTCGGATTCTGCGAGACCACCAACTGTCGGCGGCAGGTGCTGTTGCGCTATTTCGGCCAGGAGCTGCCCGAGCCTTGCGGAAACTGCGACATTTGCCTTGACCCCGTCGAGTCCTGGGATGGAACAGTGGCGGCCCAGAAGGCCCTGTCGACCATCTTCCGGGTCCAGGAAGGCTTTGGCGCGGGGCATCTGGCCGACGTGCTGGTCGGCAAGCAGACCAAGGCCGTCGAACGCTGGGGTCACGAGGCGGTCTCGACATTCGGCATCGGCACGGAACTGTCCCGGCCGGAATGGCTCAGCGTCTACCGCCAACTGGTGGCGGCCGGGCTGGCCGACGTGGACATGGAAGGGTATGGGGCCCTGAAGCTCAATGCCCACAGCTGGGAAGTCATGAGGGGCGGACGAACCGTGGCCCTGCGCCGCGATCCGGTTCAGGTCAGGGGAGCGCAAAAGCCCCTAGCGCCCAAGATGGCGGAGGTGTCCTCGCCCGAGGCCCGGGAACTGTGGGAAAGCCTGCGCGCGTTGCGGCTGGAAATTTCCCGCGAACAGGGCGTGCCGCCCTACGCGGTTTTTTCGGACCGGACTCTTTTGGAGATGGTTCGCTACAGGCCGCGGGCTGTTGCGGACCTGCATGGCATCAGTGGAGTGGGGCGGATGAAGCTTGGGGCCTATGGGGAGCGCTTTGTCGAGATCTTGCAACAACACGAGTCCGAACACGGCCGCCCCGAGGACGTGCCCGACGTTCCCGCGCCGCGCGTCCAGAAGACCAAACCTGGAGCGCAGGTGCTGTCCGGCACGGAACAGACCAGCTTGGATCTGTTCCGGGAAGAGGGGGGCGTCGAGGCGGTGGCCGGAGCCAGGGGGCTGAAGCCCGCCACGATCTATGGCCATCTGGTCAAGGCCATCGCCCTGGGACATGTCTCGGCGGCGGAGGTCACGGGCCTGACCCGTGGGCAGCTCTCGCGCATAGAGGACATGATTGGGTCCATGCGGGCGCGCGGCGTGGCCTCTCTTGGCGCGGTGATCGATGCGCTCGATGGGGAATTCAGCTACGAGATCCTGCGTTGCGTCCAGGCCGGGATGCTGAGGGAACAAGCGGAGCAGGCATGAAAATCTATCTTGTCGGCGGGGCGGTGCGCGATCAGGTGCGGGGTCAGGGCCCCGTGGATTTCGATTTCGTGGCCATCGGCGGAGATGAACGCGAACTGCGCAGGCGGGTGCCGGGCCTGACCAGGGTCGGGCAGGGCATCCCGGTTTTCGTGCGTGGGAGCAGCCAGTACACGATCTCGGAGTTTTCGAGCATCGAGGACGACCTGTGTTCCCGCGACCTGACCATAAATGCCCTGGCCAGGGATGATTCCGGCCAGATTGTGGCCCATCCCCTGGCGCTTGCAGACCTGCGCGATAAGATTCTGCGCCCCGTGGCCCCGGCCAATTTTCTGGCCGATCCCTTGCGGGTCATTCGCGCGGCCCGTTTTGCCGCTGCGTTTCCCGATTTCACGGTGCACGAGCGATTGCTGGAGGCCATGCGCGGTGTCGCCCCGGATGCGCTTGGCCGCGTGGCGGCGGAAAGGGTCGGACAGGAGGTTCTCAAAGCCTGCGCCGCACCCGCGCCGGGAAATTTCCTGCGCGTGCTGCAGGCCGGGGACAGGCTTGCGCCGTGGCTGGCCGAATTCACGGACGCGCACTCCATACCGGCCGGTCCTCCGGAGTTTCACGATGCGAGCGTGCTGGAACATACCGCCAGGGTCATGGACAGGTGCGCCGGAGACGGCCTTGGGGTCTGGATGGCGCTGTGCCACGATCTGGGCAAGACCGTGACGCCAGCCGAGCTTCTGCCCCGGCACCACGGGCACGAGGCGGTCGGTCCGGACATGGCGCAAAGCCTGGCCCTGCGCTTGCGCCTTCCGAACCGTCACGGCGCGGCCGGACGGTTGGCAGCGCGCTGGCACATGGCCGCCGGACGCTACGCTGACCTCAAGCCGTCAACCCGGGTGCGCCTGCTGCTGGAACTCGACAAGGCCGGGATCATGAAGAATTTTTTCCGGCTGGTGGCGGCGGATCGTGGCGGCGAGCAGCTGGAACTGGCGCGGCGTGAACTGGCTGTGATCAAGTCCGTTCGTCTGCCGGAAAAACATCGCGACCTGGGTCCAAGGAGCGCGGACATTCTTTTGATGCTGCGTTGCGAGGCGCTCAGCGAGAATTCCAGGGCCGAAGGGGCGAGCGAAGATGGAAGTGCTGGCATGCGGGGGTGAATCCCGGAGGAGGTTTCATGAAGTGGTCTGTTGCAAGCGGCATGGCGGTGATTCTTGTTTTCTGTCTTTTTGCGCTGGGGGGGCATGCTGCTCCGGGGGCGGCGGACGATATCCTGGTCTATGAGCGTCAGGGCTGGATCTGGAGCTGCGATGGCGAAGGCGGGAAGCAGAAGCGCCTGACCCGGGGCGCAAGGCCTGGTGTCAGCCCGGACGGAGGGCAGATCGCCTTTTTCCGGCCAAGCGAGGCCGGGCATGAAGAGATGTCCGACTTGTGGATCATCGCTCCACGGAGCGGTACGGAAAAGAGGATCGCTTCGTCGCTTTTCGCCGCCTCCGCTCCGGTCTGGTCCGTAAAGGGCGCCTGGCTTGCCTTCCTGGCCCGCGACGCCCGCGCGCTCACCAGTCTTGTGGTCATGTCCGCCGACGGTTCGGCAGTGACCACTCCCTTGCGCGAGGACGGCGAGGGCGTGGGATTTCTCTGCGCGCTGTCCGTCACTCCGCAGGACTCCCTGCTGGTGCACGACATGGCCAATGCCTACTGGGTGAACCCTGCCGGCGGGGTGCTCAAAAGCGTTCCGCTGGCGAAGATCATGGGCTCAAGGGCGCAAGGCGTCACCAGCATGGACAGTTTTTCGGTCTGTCCGACGGACCCGACGGTGCTTGTCTTCAGCCACGCGGTTTCCGGCACCCCGCGTTTCGAGAGCATCATGCACGAGCCAAGTTCCGCCCTGTCCCTGCATGACAGCTGGGTCGGCGTGGGCAAGAACATGCAGATCACGCCGCGTGAGATCACGGCCTTTGATCCGGTCTGGTCCATGGACGGCAAGCGAATCTATTTCGTCGGCTACCGGGACACCCTGGCCACCGATGCGGAGCTGTTCCGGATTTTGCGTGTCGACCGTTTCGGTTCGGGGCTCAAGGAATTGGTGTCTGGGGAGAGCGTAAGCGTCGGGTCAGGGTCCGCCGGGCGATGACCATGGCTTTGGTCTTTCTTATCTGATCTTGCGTCTGAAGGCCGCGAAACACAGGAACAGCCCCGCTGCCAGGATGGCGACCTTGCCGAGGTCAAAGCGGGCGTCCTTTTCAAGGGCGTTTACGTAGGGCAGGGCGGGCAGGTAGAAAACGGCGCTTCTGCCCTTGGAGATGCCTGCGCTCATGGCGGTGCCGATGGTCTTGGTGTTGCCGGGGATGACCCGTCCGTCGGGGAGGGTGAATTCAAAGCCCACGGAGTAGCTGTAGCTGTTGGCCACGGGGGCTTGGCGGTCGCCGAGTTCGCGGCGGATGACGGTGATTTCGCCGGACGCCCGGGCGCCGATCACGGGTAGCAGGGGAATTATCACGCCGTAAAGAGTCAGGAGCAGTCCCACGACAAAGACGATGATCCTGGGGAGAAGGGGAGTGTTTTTCGGGGTCTTGGGCATGTCGTTCTGCTGTGAAGTCCAGGACTATTTTTGATATGTCCTCGGCATGGGCAGTCGCCATTTTTCGTAGATCGGGGCCAGCTTGCCCTGATCGGCCAGTCCGCGCATGCCCTCTTCAAAGACCTGGCGCAGCTCCCGGCCGCGCTTGGATGTGGAGAAGACGGGGAAATACTGGCGGAATCCCACGGATTCGATGCGGTAATCATTTTTATCGAGGGGCGTTTTGAGACCCCGCATGGATTCAGTGATGAGGTTGCGGTCGTCGACGTAGAAGTCGGCCCCGCCGCGAACGACCCGCTCCAGGGCTTCGGTTCCGCTGGTGGTTTCGCTGAACTCGATAGGCACCGGGAAATCCTTGGGGCTGTAATACCCGAGCCTCCAGACCAAACGTTTGTTCGTCATGGAAGACACTCCATCCCAGAAGGGGCAGGCGGCCTTGCGGAAGACGGCGTGGAACTCGCCTTCATACATGGGTTCTTTTGCCAGCTCCAGGCCGTCCACGGGGTCCGGCAGGCACGTGTAGATGTCGATCGTGCCTTCGCGGACCATGATGAGCCCTCGCTTGGCCGGCACCTCCAGGTGACGGACCGTATTTCCACCGGGGCCGTAGATGGCGCGCATCAGGTCGTGGTATAGTCCCTGGCCGTCGTCGCTGGTGAAGCCATCCCACAGTGGGGACCCGGTGAGCACCTGGTCGGCGCGAACGGACGCAGGGAACACCAGGAAAACGAGCATGGCAAGGAGGAGCAGGTGCGGGTTTCGGGGGATGATCATGAACAGTGCGTCTACCGCACCATGCGTTCGCGAACAAGAAGAATCTGTCCTTTTATGCGGATTGTCGCCATTGCGGGCTTGCGTCCGCGCTCCCGACGTGATTTGTTTTGCCTCGCCCCAAAAGGGACATATCGGTCCCGGTCGGCGTTGATTTGTTTTGCGCCAAGGTCAAGGCCGCCCTTGTTTCATCATTCAACCGTTGAAGGCTTGCATGCAGGATATTCTGAATCGATCCGGGCAGATAATGGTTTCGCTTCTGGATCTGACCTCCCTGACCGGCGTCGAAACCGAGGCCGATATCGAGGCGCTTTGTTCCCGGGCGTCCGGACCGTGCGGCCAGGTTGCCGCCATCTGCGTTTTTCCCCGTCATCTTCCCTGGGCGAAGGCCGGGCTCAAGCGTAGATCTCTTGAAGGGGTCGGGCTGGCCACCGTGGTGAATTTTCCGGGAGGCGATCTCGACCCCGCTGGGAGCGTGCGCGAGATCGAAGAGGCCCTTGTTCTTGGGGCCACGGAAGTGGATCTTGTCTTTCCTTACCGGGCGTTTCTGGATGGCCGGGAAAAGGAGGTGGCGAAATATCTCGACGCCTGCCGCGGGGCCTGTCCGGTACTGCTCAAGATCATTCTCGAGACCGGAGTGCTGGGGAGCCCGGAGGCGATCCAGGCGGCCTGCAGTCTGGCCGTGGATCACGGCGCGGATTTTTTGAAGACCTCCACGGGCAAGGCCGCGGTCCACGCCACGCCCGAGGCGGCCCGGGTCATGCTCCAGGTTATCGCCCAAAAGGGCACTCCGACAGGCTTCAAGGCTTCGGGCGGATTGCGCACCATGGCCGATGCCCAGGTCTATCTGGATTTGGCGGAGGAGATCATGGGCAAGGACTGGATCGGTCCACATACTTTTCGCTTCGGAGCCAGCAGCCTGCTGGATGATATCCTGGCCCGGACAAACTCGACGGAGAGTGCATGAGGCGGGTCTGCCTGCTTGTGCTTGATTCCCTGGGAGTGGGCGGAGCCTTGGACGCGGCACAATTCAATGACCTTGGTGCGGACACGCTGGGGCACATCGCCACGGCCTGCGCCCAGGGATTGGCCGACGTCGGCCGCAAGGGGCCGCTTCGGCTCCCGACGCTTTCTGACCTGGGACTGGGGCTGGCGGCCGAATTGTCCACGGGAGAGCTTCCTCCCGGCCTTGAGGTGCCCGGACGTATTTTGGGCAGGTATGGATGCGCCTCGGAAATCAGCCGGGGCAAGGACACTCCGAGCGGTCACTTTGAAATGACCGGCGCTCCGGTGTTCCTTGATTGGGGGTACTTCACGCCGGACACGAGCTCCATCCCGAAGGATCTGCTGGACGAGCTGTCGGCCCGCGCCGGTCTGCCCGGAGTGCTGGGCAACTGCAAGGCGTCGGGCATAGAGATCCTGACCCGCCTCGGCGAGGAACATCTGCGCAGCGGCCGGCCCATCGTCTACACATCCGTGGACTCCGTGTTGCAGATCGCGGCCCATGAGGAGGCCTTTGGTCTTGAACGTCTGTACGAGGTCTGCGCCATCGCTCGGGAACTGGCCGACAAATATCGCATCGCCCGGGTTATCGCCCGGCCCTTTATGGGGCGGGATCGCGGCTCCTTTGTGCGGACCGGCAACCGTCGCGATTATTCCATTCCCGCCCCCTCGCCCACCATCCTTGATCTTCTGACGGCGGCTGGAGGAACGGTCTTGTGTGTTGGCAAGGTCGGAGATATTTTCGCCCATCGGGGAGTAGGCAGAAGCATCCGCGCCCATGGCCACGACCGCCTCATGGACGCGACCCTGGCCGCCTGGGATGGCGCCGGGGACCGGACCCTGGTCATGACGAATTTCGTTGATTTTGATTCGGTTCATGGTCATCGTCGGGACGTGGCCGGATATGCCCGCGCGCTCGAGTCCCTGGATGCCCGCTTGCCCGAACTCCTGTCGCGACTCATGCCGGGGGACCTGTGCATTCTGACCGCCGACCACGGCTGCGACCCGACCTGGCCCGGCACGGACCATACCCGGGAGCGGGTGCCTGTTCTGGCGGTGGGTCCGGGGATTGCCCCCGGATGCATGGGCGTCCGTGACTCGCTGAGCGATATCGGGGCCTCGGTGGCGCATTTTTTCGGTATCGACGGAACCGGACATGGCCGGTCGTTTTTTGCTCAAGATGAGCTCTCAAACATTTCCTAAGGAATACTCATGACCCCTGATTGCGGCCAAGGACCGGCCAATTTTGCCGAACGGCTCATGCCCGCGCTGATCAGAATCCTGGTCTGGGGCGGCGTGTTCGCAGTCGTTTTCATCCTGCGTTCCTTCTTTTTGCTTCTCTTTTTGACCTTTGTGTTCGGTTATATCCAGAATCGCGGCGTGAACAGGCTGCAGGGACTGATTCCGAACCGGTCGCTTCGGGTCGTGCTGGTGGCGAGCATATTCCTGGGCGTGCTCATTACCGTGGGAGTGTTCCTGGTGCCCCGGGCCAAGGATCAGACCGTTCTTTTCGTCACCGAACTTCCCCAATATGTGGAGCGCCTGGACCAGGAACTGGGCGTCCTGGGCGAACGCTACCCCATGATCGCCAATGCCATCCCGGAGCTTGGGGCCCTGGCCGATCACTCCTCGCCGAGCCTCGGCAGTTCGAGGGTCGCGGCCCTGCTGCAGCAGATCTTCGGCATGATCGACCATCCCGAAGGGCAGCGCAAGGTCAATCAGCTGCTTGATCTGGTGCGCGGCGTGGGTGGCCGGATCGCGGCCATCGCCTCGGCCTTTCTATTGGCCCTGCTCTTCTCTTTTCTCATAGTTCTCGATCTGCCCCGGCTATCGGCCAGCGTGTGCTCTCTTGAGAATTCCAAGCTCGGTTTCGTTTATCGCGAGGTGGCCGGCAGCATACGGGATTTCGCCATGGTCCTGGGCAAGGCCTTGGAGGCGCAGTTCTTCATCGCCCTGGTCAACGCCGTACTCACGGCCATAGGCGTGTCGTTGCTGGGTCTGGGGTCGGCCATGGCCTTTTTGACGGTCATCGTCTTTTTGTGCAGCTTTATTCCGGTCTTGGGCGTTTTCATCAGTTCGGTGCCCATCTGCCTCATCGCCCTGCAGAGTTCGGGGCTGACCACCATGCTGCTGGCCATCGTCATGATCACGGTGATTCACCTGCTTGAGGGATACGTGCTCAATCCCAGGATCTATGGCTCCTACATGCGCATAAATCCCGTCATCGTGCTCGTCATTCTGACCATCGGGGCCAAGCTGTTCCAGATCTGGGGCCTGGTGCTGGGCGTGCCCATCTGCACCTATATTTTTGGACATGTCATCCAGCACAAGGAAGAGGAGACGCAAGCCCCCCTTGAGTGTGCCCGGGAAGACATGCCGGATTGAAATCGGGTCAGCCGTGCGCGTTCGCTACAGCCTGTGCAAAAATGCAGCGGACGACGCATGACTGGTAAATATCGACGGAGCCAAGAGTGGAAAATGCACTGCACATCGTGATTGTCGAGGAGCCCTGTCTGTCGCGCAATGTTCTGGTCAAGGCGCTCGGGAGTTGGGGCTATTCGTGTGAGGTTGTCGAGGACGAGGACGGGGCCTGGAAAGCTGCCCTGGCCGCGACTGTTCCGGTGCTGATTCTGGCGGACTGGCATTCGGACTTCATGGGCTGTGACGAGTTTTTCTGGCGGGTGCGTAACGAGCAGGCCTTGCAGGGTGCGTATCTGCTGGGCGGAATCCCGCGCGGGGCCGTGGGGGCGATCCGCCAGTGCATCTCTTCCGGAGCCGACGATTACGTCTATCGTCCCTATGACCTCGACGAAGTGCGCGTGCGGCTGCATCTGGCATCCAAGGTCATGGGCCTGTCACCGGCAGGGGACGTTTTTCCGGACTGATCCCCTCCCGTTCCCTTTTTCACCTTGTGGCGAAATCAGCCGGCCCTGGGCCAGCGGATTTCGCCTCTTTTTTTCAGAGCGTCGTGGACCAGAAGAGGGCGTTTTTCTGGATCGCCATGTTCATCTCGGGCTGTACGAATTCCCGGGGACCTTCGACAAAAGGCAGGTATTCGATGCTTGCCTCGCCTGCGCGCAATGATCCGCCCTGGATTTTGGGAAACAGGTTCTTGCGTGCCGGAGCCAGGCGACCAAGAACCACGGGCAGGGCCTGGAACGCCTCTTCCCTTGGCAGGGTCACGGGATGCAGGGGCGTGCGGGGCAGGACTTCAAGCGCCGGAGCCTCGGGCTGGTACAGGCTGACCTGGGCGCTCAGGTTCAGGAAAAGTCCGGGCCTGATCTTGAAGGCCGGGACTCGAAAGGAAAATGCCGTCGATTCCATCCAGGGCAAAAGGGCGCGGGGCAGGTTGGTCAGACGGATCAGGTCGGCCCAGGTCTGGAGCCTGAATCCCTTGGCCCGGACGCTCAGATTCCAGAAGGGCAGGTAGATGTCCGGTTTCTCCTGCGTGTGCAGAAAATGAGGGGTGATGGGCTGGCCTCCCTCGGGGCCGGGCTCCCATGCCGTGTCGCAGTGCGGGCAGGTCTGCACCAGGCTCTGGCGGTCCCCGATCAGGTCCCATCCGCATTTGGGGCACAGGGTCGAGCTGAATTTGAGCTTGCCGGGAGCCTTTTGCGCCTCGGCCGGGTCGATACAGGCTGGCCCCAGATGCTCGCCGGTGATCGCGTCCACAAGCTCGTGGCTTTGAAAGACGGGTTGGTAGACAAGCGAGAGATTGTCGCCCACGCAGGCCGTGAGTTTGGGTCCCCGCTGGGCGGGCAGGCCGGGGAGGGCGCGCAGAAGCCGGGACTTGAAATCAACGCTTGGGATGGTCGGGGGCAGGAAGAGGCCTTCCGTAGCCGGTTCCACGAAGGACAGCTCCATGGCCTGGGCGCGCAGCCCAAGAGAGGGCGGCAGGGCAGGGTTGGTCACGGCCAGGAGATTCGAATCGAGAATCTTGTGCTGCGTGTTTTGCGGCCCAAGCACAAAGGCGTTGCCCCTGAACCGCCAGTACGGGACATGAATGAGCGTGCCAGGATGGCTGATGCGCGGCTTCAGGCGGTATTCGAAGGGGCCACTGGAGTGGATGAACAGGCGGACCTGACAAAACGGACAGGAAAAAATCCTGTCCGTTTCCTCAAGCGCCACCGGCGCGCCGCATTGCGGGCATTGATGGGAAAGATGGCCGGTCATGGTCAGGCCATGCGCTCCCCGCAATGGTTGCAGAACGTGGATGAGGCCAGATTTTCCTGACCGCAGGACGGGCATTTTGCCGTTTCGCGGACGCTGCCCGCCTGTCTGCCGCAACGGGGACAGAAGCGCGTGCCAGGAGCCAGGTTTTTCCCGCACCCCTTGCACTGTTCGAAAACAACCAGCTGGTGTCCGCAGGAGGGGCAGAACTTGTCGTCCTGGCGGATGGGCTGGCTGCATTCCGGGCATTTGAGGCCGTCTGGCTGCGCGGTCGGCGCCGTGGCGGACTGCCCTGCCATCTGCATGGCCTGGGCCATGAGCGAGGGCATCATGAAGCCCACCCCGAGGCCCATGGACTCGCCCGCGCTGCCGGGGTTCGCGGCCGCCTTTTCCATGGCGGACGCAGCCTTGAGCTGCATCAGCTTGTTCATGTCGTCGAACATGCCGAGCTTGGTCTTGTCGTCCATGGCCTTCTGGACTTCGGGCGGCGGCGTGATGGCGTTGATGAAGAGCTGGTTGAGCGACAGCCCGAAATGGCGGAAATCATCCTGCAGCCGTTCGCGCAGGCCTGCGGACCACGCTTCGTAACGGCTGGGCAGGTTCAGGATGGTGTCCATGTTTTCGCCCAGGTAATCGTTGAACCTGGAGACGATGACCTTGCCCAGATAGTCGCTTAAGTCCGTCACGGAAAAAGAGCCCATGGTGCCCACCAGGGAGTTGATGAAGAGCAGGGGCTGCACGATCTGGATGTTGAACATGCCGTAGGCGCGCAGGCGGATCAGTCCGAGCTCCGAGTCCTTGAAGGCCACCGGCTCCCGGGTGCCCCATTTGAGATTGGGGAAGACCTTGGTGTTGACCATGTAGGCTTCCGCCCGCAGCGGGCTCTCAAGCCCCCAGGGGATGCCCATGATCTTGTTCAGGATGGGGATGTTGGCGGTCTTCAGGGTGTGCCTGCCCGGACCGAAGACATGCACTGCCTTGCCGTTGTAGAAGAAGATGCCGGCCTGGGATTCGCGCACGACCATCTGCGCGCCGTACTTGATTTCGCCGGAGCCCTCCTTTGGAAATCGCTGCGCGAATTCCTGCCCGCTGTCGTCAAACCACTCGATGAGCTCAAGAAAGAAAAGATTGTCGACGCCCATGTATCCTCCTGAATGTCCCGGAAATTTGTCGTCAGGAACCATAGGACGATTCACTTGCAATTACAACTTGGGGCCCTTAGTGAACAAGGCTTGTCACACGAAATGGAGGGGATCCCATGCACCGCAGCAAGGAAATCATGGCCGCTCGCGATATCGAGCGCACACTTGACCGTCTCGCCTGTCAGATTCTGGAACAGATCACGGACCACGAGTCCATTGCCCTGGTCGGCATCCAGCGGCGTGGCGCGGACCTCGCATGCAGGCTGTGCGGCCTCCTGTCGGAACGCACCCGGCGGAAAATTCCCTGTGGTGAACTGGACATCAACCTGTACAGGGATGACTGGACCTCTTCCACGGCCACTCCGAACATCAACGCCACGCGCATCGATTTTTCCGTGGAGGACAAGACCATAATCCTCATCGACGATGTGCTCTTCACCGGGCGGACCATCCGCTGCGCCCTGGAGGCCATTCTGGATTTCGGCAGACCCGAGGCCGTGAAGCTTCTCGTGCTGGTCGACCGCGGGCATCGCGAACTGCCCATTCAGGCCGATTTTATCGGCAAGAGCGTGCCCACCGAGCGGGATCAGCAGATAAATGTGTTCCTGCAGGAGCGCGACGGAAAGGATCAGGTCGTGCTGAGCTGAGCTCTTTTCACGTCAAAAAAGAGAAAGGCCGCCTCCCCGTTGGGGAAAGCGGCCTTTTTTTCATGTGGGGCCAAGTGGATCAGAGCAGTCCCTTCTCGGTCAGGAACCCGCGCAGGACCTCGGCGTTGGCCGGGCTCATGGGGGTCAGGGGCAGACGCATCTCAAGGTTGATGCGGCCCATGAGAGAGAGGGACGTCTTGACCGGAATGGGGTTGGTTTCAATGAACATCATGCGTGAGAACGACGCCAGCAGGAAGTGCATCTCGCGCGCCGTGGGCAGGTCGGCCGCGAACCAGGCCGAACACAGGGCGCTCATCTTGTCCGGAAGAATGTTCGAGACCACCGAGATGACTCCGCATCCGCCCACGGACAAAAGCGGCAGCACGG
Organism: Desulfomicrobium macestii; assembly: GCF_014873765.1. Classification (NCBI taxonomy): domain Bacteria; kingdom Pseudomonadati; phylum Thermodesulfobacteriota; class Desulfovibrionia; order Desulfovibrionales; family Desulfomicrobiaceae; genus Desulfomicrobium; species Desulfomicrobium macestii. Next base: position 150,622 of record NZ_JADBGG010000001.1, read on the forward strand.
TGAAATCATCGCCGGAGAGCACCTGGAAGTCGGGACCGCAGAATTCCAGAACCTGGGAAACCTGATTCAGATCTCCCGTGGCTTCCTTGATGCCGACCACGTCGGGGATGTCCTTGTTCAGCCTGGCCACGGTGTGCGGAAGCATGTTGACGCTGGTGCGACCGGGGACGTTGTAGAGGATGAAGGGCATGGACACTTCTTCGGCGATGCGCTTGAAGTGCTGGTAAAGACCTTCCTGGGTCGGCTTGTTGTAGTAGGGCGTGATCAGCAGCGCGCCGTCGGCGCCTGCTTCCTTGGCAAATCGGGTCAGTTCCACCGCCTCGGCAGTGTTGTTCGATCCGGCTCCGGCCAGGACCGGCACCCGGCCCTTGACCTGGTCCACGCAAATTCGGATCACCCGCTTGTGTTCGTCGTGGCTCATGGTGGCGGACTCTCCGGTGGTGCCGCAGGGCACTACGCCGTTGATCCCGCTCTGAATCTGCCATTCGATCAGTTGTCGATAGGCTTCCTCGTCAAGCTGGCCGTTTGAAAACGGGGTGACCAGGGCTGTAAACGCTCCTTTGAATTGCATCGTTTCCTCCCGGATTGGGGCTGTGGTTTATAAGCTGGCCGTCTTGCGCCTTAAAGGCCCAGGGCGGCGGGGCAGAACTCGCCCTTGTAGACGAGCTGGGCTTTGCCGCGCAGGAAAATGTCCGAGCCCTGAACCTTGATTCCGAGCACCTCGGATCCCGAGGTGGTCACCCGGGCCTCGGCATCGCAGAGATTCAGCGCGTGGGCCACGGCCACGGAAGCGGCGGCGCCGGTTCCGCAGGCGTAGGTCTCGCTTTCCACGCCACGCTCATAGGTGCGCAGCAGGAGCTCCTGGCGGCTTAAGATCTGAATGAAGTTGGCGTTGGTCCCGGCCGGGGCGAAGCGGTCGTGATAGCGGACCTTGGCTCCAAGATCCTTTACGTCGAGATTCTTGACGTCGTCGGTGACGATGACCGTATGCGGAACGCCGGTGTTGGCGAAATGGGCCGTGAAGGTCTCACCGCCAAGATCGAGGGTGAAGTCAAGGGCCATGTCCCGAGCCGGGGTCAGCTGCACTTCGACCTCGCCCGCTTCGGGGAACACCTGGGCGTGCACGGTGCCGGCGTCGGTGAGCATGAGGTGTTCGGCCGGGGCCATGCCCAGCTTGTGGGCCAGCAGGGTGGCGCAGCGCGAGCCGTTGCCGCACATCTCGGCGCGGGAGCCGTCGGCATTGAAAAAGTGCCAGCGCGTCGCGGCCTGGCCGGAGTCGTCGATTTCCAGAAATATGATGCCGTCCGCACCGATGCTGAAGGCGTGCGGGCACAGCGCCTTGGCCCAGCGGGGCATTTCGGCGGGGGATATGGTCTTGGCGCGGTTGTCGATGACGATGAAATCGTTGCCGCTGCCTTGCATCTTGTAAAAAAATTGGGTCGGACCCGTGAAAATGGACATGCGTGTTCCTTCAGATATAATTTATTATGCGTGTCAAATTATGGGGAATTGCGCCAAAATGCAAGGAATTGGCTAGGGATTGAAGATGGCGTTGATTTCCGGGTCCGATGCGACCTCGCCGCCAAGTGGCGCGGACGCCGTCAAAACCGTCGTTTGCGGTTCCCAGATGATCTTGGTGCCGGGCTTGGGCAGACTCGGGATGGTCACGGCGAGGATGCTTCTGCCCTTGGTGAAGGCCCGCACCCAGAGCAGCGAATTTTCGCGCATGTAGAGGCCGGCATAGCCCGGACCGGGGCCCGATCCGAGAATGATGTCGAAAGCCGCGCCGTGACGGTCGATGAAATCCTGTTCCCGGTTCGCGCCCCAGGTGCTGACTCCGATGATCAGGTTGTACTTGCCGTCCTTGCGCACGGACTCGGCCAAAGCGGCGGCCTTGTTCTCGATTTCGGCGTCGTGCAGTCCGCTGTCGGGGAAAAGGACGAAGGCCAGGCTGCCGCCTTGGACTTTACGGGTGACCAGTTGCGGTTCGTTGAACGGTCCGACCCACTGACCGGCTTCGAGACCGGCGTGTTCAAAGGCGACGGCGTCGTTGGGCGCGCGAAGTTTGATATCGTAGCCAAGCAGGTCGTACGCCTTTTTGAGCTGCGTGATGACCGAAGGATGCCTGTCCCTCTCCAGACCGAAGGGGGAAAACTCGTATCCGCCGCTGACCATGACGGTGTCCGCGTTCTCGCGCGCGGTTTTGAAATAGGTGGCCCGCCGGGCCAACCCCCCGTAGGTTTTACCCCCTCAACTGGGACACGGGGCGAATTCGCCCAGGCTGTTCGCGGAAAATATGATTGTCGTCTCGGCTCCGGCCAGGGGGGGCGCGAAAAGGCCCAGGGCCACAATGATCCAGAGTGCGGCGCGGATGCTTTTTTTCATGAAAGCCTCTTTAGATCAGGGGTTTGAGAATTGGGCTGCGGGAGATGAGATCTTTTAGTCTGATGCGGCGTTCCATGATTTTCTTGGCGATCTCGCGAATGTCCTGCGCCGCCTGACAGGTGGGGGCGAATTTCAGGAGCGGAACCTGATGGCGAACGGATTCCGTGACCATGGGGTCGCGGTGAACCACGCCGAGCAGGCTGATGGGCAGGCTCAGGAAATGTTCGCAGGCCTGGGCCAGGCGGTTGAAGGCGTTTTTGGCCTCCTTTTGCGATTCGGCCATGTTCACGATGACCTGGAAATTTCTGATCTGGCGCTGGGTGCAGAGCACCTTGATCAGGGCATAGCTGTCCGTGAGGGATGTGGGTTCGGGGGTGATGACCACGATCCGTTCCTGGGGCATGGCCGCGAACGAGAGCACCGTCGGACTGATGCCCGCGCCCAGATCGAGGATCAGGAAGTCGTAGCGCCGGAACAGGGCGTCGAGCTTGCCCAGCAGCAGACTCTGGACGTCATCGTCCATTTCCACCAGTTCGGCCACGCCCGAGGCCGAAGGGAGCAGGACAAGACCGTCTCCCGCCAGGGGAATGACCACGTTTTCGGCCGAGGCGTCGCCGAGCAGGTCCTGCAGGTTTTTTTCAGGAGAAAGGCCAAGGAGCACGTCCAGGTTGGCCAGTCCGAGGTCGGCGTCCAGCAGGACGAGAGTGTTGCCGAGTTCATGTAGGGCAAGACAGAGATTCAGGGCGAGATTGGTTTTGCCCACGCCGCCTTTGCCGCTGGCGACTGAGATGCTGAGTGTCGTGTTGGTTTCGGTCATGTCGGTCCTTGTTCTACTCCGCGCTTGAAGATGGATCGGAGAATGAGGAAAAAAGAAAGCGTTTTTCGTTCTGGTGCACCAGCGACTGTTCCTCTCCGTGGACGAGGTCCAGGATGGGCGAGGTCTCGATCCTGTTTTTTCCGGCCCGTTTGGCGCGGTACAGGGCCTTGTCCGCCTCGGCCAGAAGTTTTACCGGGTCGGGCGTGAGTTTGCCCCTGTAGCTCGCCACGCCCATGGACATGGTCATGGTGAACTGTGTGTCGCCACAGATGATTCTGGTGTCCTGAATGACCGCCTGGACGCGCTCCAGGAGCTTCAGGGCCCGTGCCTGTCCCGTGCCCGGAAGCAGAAGTGCGAACTCCTCGCCGCCGATGCGGGCCGCCGTATCAATCATTCTCATTTCGGTAAGCAAGATCGACGCCACGGCTTTTAGAACATCGTCTCCGCAGGGATGCCCGTAAATGTCGTTGACGGCCTTGAAGTTGTCCAGATCCATGATGCACAGCGTCAGGGGCGTCTTGAAGCGCGAGGAGCGTTCCACCTCCATGGCCATGGCCTGGTCGAATCCCCGGCGATTGGCCAGGCCGGTCAATGCATCCTGGCCCTGCAGGACGGTCAGATGCTCGATGTGCTTCTTGAGTCCGACCAGCGCCGGAAATTTGTCGCCCTGCAGGGGCAGGACGACCCACTGTTCAAGTTTTTTCTGACGCAGCCGTTCGGTCCAGGACGGGTCGGAGCCGATCAGCCGGACCAGGGCCGCCACTTCGGAGCTTGCCTGAGGCAAGCGCAGTTCCTTTTCCAGGGTCTCCAGCTCTTCCAGCAACGCTTCGTCGGGGGGGAGATTATGATTTGCCATGCAGATACAGGAGATAGTTGTGAATGAATGCGTCAATGTTGCCGTCGAGGACCGCGTCGACATTGCTTGTGTCCGTGCCTGTGCGATGGTCCTTGACCAGGCGGTAGGGCTGCAGGGTGTAGGTCCTGATCTGGGAGCCGAACGCGATGGCTCCCTTGGCGATATACTCGGCCTGCCGCTCGCTCGCTATTTTTTGCAGTTCAAGCTCGTAAAGGCGGGCTTTCAGGACTTTCATGGCCGCCTCCTTGTTCTTGTGCTGGGACTTTTCGTTCTGGCACTGGGCCACCAGGCCCGTTGGGATGTGCGTCACGCGCACTGCCGAATCCGTCGTGTTCACGGACTGACCTCCCGGTCCGCTGGAACGGAAGATGTCGACCCGGATGTCCTCGTCGCGGATCTCGATTTCGATGTCCTGGCCCGCGTCGGGGTAGACGTCGACGGAGGCGAAGGAGGTGTGCCGACGACCGCTGGAATCGAAGGGCGAGATGCGGATCAGGCGGTGGGTTCCCTTCTCGCCCTTGAGCTGGCCATATGCGTAAGGGCCGTGAATGTGCAGAGTCACGCTCTTGATGCCCGCCTCGTCGCCGGGCAGAAGATCCAGAAGCTCGACCTTGAAACCCGTCCGCTCGGCGAAACGGCGATACATGCGCAGCAGCATCTCGGCCCAGTCCTGGGACTCGGTCCCGCCCGCGCCGGGATGAATTTCGAGGATGGCCTCGCTTACATCCTCGGGATCGCTCAGCAGGGTTCGCATCTGGGCGGCCTCCAGCTTGGCGCTCAATTCCTCAAGGGCTTCGTCCAGGGCATGCAGCATCTCTTCGGTCTGCTCCGAGGCGGCCATCTCGACCCATTCCAGGGCGTTGTCACGGGCTTGCAGAAGGGCTTCCCATTCGTCAACACGGCTTTCAAGCTGGGTTTTTTCCTGGAGTACCGGGGTCAGCAGTTCGGGTTTGTCCCAGGCTCCCGGCGAGGACAGTTGTTTTTCAATTTCGTTGAGGCGTTCCTTGCTCCTGCGCAAGTCAAAGCCGCCTCCAGAAGTCGCTGAAGCGTTCGTCCAGTTGCGCGGCCCTGGCCTTGAGTTCTGAATATTGCAGCATGATGTTCTCGTTTATGTGTGTATTTTTAGACCTGTCCGCCATAACATCCAAAGAAAGGCGATCGTCAGGATGGGAAAGGCCATGTGAATCAAATAAAAATGTTCGTGGTAAAAGGTCTTCTCTGTCAAGAGCGGTATGGCCGGATCATGCGCGATACTGGTCGAGAAGAGTGTCGTTGGTCCGCGCAGGCTTCCATCAGGGCCGATGAAGGCGCTCACGCCGGAGTTGGTGGAGCGGATGATGGCCCGGTTCTGTTCCACGGCGCGCAGCACGGAGAGATGCAGGTGTTGCCACGGCGCCGACGAGTGGCCGAACCAGGCGTCGTTGCTGATGTTGACCAGCACGTTGGCCCCACGCTCGACCTGCTTTTGGGCCAGTTCCGGAAAGATTGCTTCGTAGCAGATCAAAAGGCCCATTGCCAGCGGGCCGGACTGGAGCGGTTCGGTGTTGCGGCCGGGCCTGAATTCGAACTGCCCCGGGACCAGCTTGGTGATGAAGGGCAGCCATTTGCCCAGGGGCACGTATTCGCCGAAGGGTACGAGGTGCTCCTTGTCGTAGGCGGCCAGGGGTTCCCCGTTTGCGCCCAGAAGATAGGCGCGATTGTGCAGGACATACGGGGGCGCGTCCGGTTCCATCGGGATGGAGTAGGCCGGGGCTCCGGCCAGGACCGGCACCTGCATCCGCGCCACGCCCAGGCGCATGTTCGTGGTCAGGTCGGACGGGTCCTGGAAATAGAAGGGCATGGCTGTTTCCGGCCACACGACAAGGTCCGGCGCGTTTTCGGCGACGGCCTTGAACGAAAGGTCCAGATAGGTTTTAAGGATGTCCGCCTGCATGCCCACATCCCATTTGAGGCCCTGATCGATGTTGCCCTGGATCATGGACACCGAAGCCGTGGCCTCGGGATTACGGGGGCTGGACGTCAACCCGGGCAGCAGGCACAGGCCGATCAGGGGGAGTATGGCCATGCGTGCGGCACTATTGCCGATGAGAAGGCTATGGCTCACGCACACAATCAGCCCGGATATCCCGAAGCCGCCCACCCAGGCGGCCAGACCCAGGGTAGTAGGCCAGGGGGCCAGGGCCTGGGCCAGGGGCAGCCAGGAAAAGCCGGTCAGGAAGTGGTTGCGAACCAGTTCCAGACTGGCCCACAGCAGCCCAAGGGTGAGCATGGCCAGGGGCTGGAATATCTGGGGTTTGATCAGGTGCACGCCCATGCAGAAGACCCCTGCGTAAGCGGCGAGCAGGGCTCCGACCAGGACCGGGCAGGGCAGGGCCAACACCCATGGCAATCCGCCGTGGTCGTGCACGGGTATCGCCAGCCAGTAAAGGCTGGCGGCATATCCGGGCAGCGCTGTCAGGAACCCGTTTTTGAAGGCCTGAGCATGGCTTTTGGCCCAGAGCGCGGACAGGATGAGCGCGGCGGGCAGCAGCAGTATGGCCATGGGAAAGTGCAGGAGCGGATTGGCAAAGCCGAACCAGGTCCCAATGAACGCCATGCCCATGGGACCGAAACGGTTCAAGAGAGAATCATGACACTGGCTTTGAGACGATGACCCATTGGATTTGTTTGACATCTGCTTCCTTGATGAGAAACGTGTAACCCTGCAACTCCAGGGATTCGTCGGTCTCGGGAACGCGGCCGAGCTGTTCGCTGATGTAACCGCCCACGGTTTCAACCTGTTCGGATTCCAACAGGATGCCGCATTCCTCGTGCAAGTCTTCAAGGATGGTTCGTCCGGAAACCAGATACGTGCCTTCATCCATGGGCTGGATATCCTCGGGGCGTATGGGATCGTATTCGTCCTCGATGTCGCCGACGATTTCTTCCAAGACGTCTTCGAGGGTGACCAGCCCCGCCGTTCCGCCGTACTCGTCCAGAACGATGGCCATGTGCTGTTTGTTGCTCTGGAAATCCAGCAGAATGTTTTTGACGTTCTTGGTTTCCGGAATGAAATATGGCGGCCGCAGGACGGACGCCAGGTCCGTCGGGGCCTCTTCGTCGCCTACAAAAAAGCGCAGCAGCTCCTTGCAGTGCAGCACGCCTACAATCTGATCCTTGGTTTCCTTGTAAATGGGCAGGCGTGAGTGCCCGCTTTCAAAGAACTTTCTGGCGACTTCCGTGATTGTTTCGTCGATTTCGGCACAGACAATGTCCGTGCGGGGGATCATGATTTCGTATGCTTGTTTGTCATCAAGCTGCAGAACGTTCAAAAGCATGGACATTTCGTCGTTCTGCAGTTCACCGCCGTCTTTGGCTTCTTGTATGGCTTCTTCCAGATGGCATTCGCCCCTGCGTGAAAAAAAGCGTCTCAGTGTAGTCCAAAGTCGACTGTCAGGGCCCTCATCCATAGATACGTTGTCCTCCAATGGAAGGTTTGCAGGTTGAAAAACGATTGTTCATCTAAACAATTTCCCGTTCCCGGTAAAGCTCCAGGTGGCGCTTGAAAACCCAGGTGACCAAGTCGTCGATGCCGCGGTCGGGATCGATCTTGACCCAGTCGATGGTTTCAGCGCCATCGGTCGAGCAGCATTCCACGAATTCGTAGCCGAGCATCATGACGCCCTGCTCGGGGTCCTGGACCTTGGTGCGCAGTCTGGCCGCCATGAAGTACGGCGGAAATTCCATTTGATCGGTCTGCTCAAGCTCCAGTCGCATGAACAGGACCGGATTCCTGGCCACGAAATCATCCAATCCGTCGTAGAGGTGCGGATCAAAGGACAGCTTGATGCCGCCACCGGAAAGGTCAAGCACCTTCAGCCCGACAGGGACGTCCCGGGTATAGACGGCCAGGGGGGCGGGCCAGTTTTTGGGGTCTGTCTCGAAGTGGAAACTGCCGTCCTCGGTTGCCGGCCAGATGCGAAAATCCTTTATGTCTCTGGGCGGAAGTTCCAGCCGCAGATGCCTGCGTTTCTGGCCAAGTTCGACCTTGGGAGGCAGGCCGAGGATTACATAGGAGATATCGCCTTTCTTCCAGACGCCGACCACCGGGGCCACGAAGGTGTAGTAATAGGGCTGTTTGTTCTCCCGGGGAATGCGGAAATAGCAGACCATGAGCTTGCCGATCCATGCGTCTGACGGGTTCACGCCAAGGGGCATCTCCAGGGTGATGCCCGTGTCCGCCAATTCGAAAAGCGTGCACGAGATGGTCTGGCGGGATGTGGCTATGGGATGGAAGCTCATGTCGATGCGGCTGCGCAGGACCATGGCCTGTTCCAGAATGGAGGAGATGTCCTTGGGTATGACGGTGGACCCGGACTGCCGGTTCCAGGGCGCCCCTCCGCCGAGGCGTTTCCAGATGATGTAGACCAGAATGGCCGCCCCGACCAGGATTGCCGTGGTCACGATGCGGCTTTCTTCAGGCTGATGTCCGCCGGAATTGAAGAAGGCCAGGGATATCTGCCGCAGCGGGTTTTCCGAGGCCTGAATTGAAAACAGGTCGATCATCTTCTGTCTCGCTCAAGGTTGTTCCGGTCGGTGAATGGCGGCCTATGCGCATACTGGGGCGTCCGGCGAATGTTTTGCGGTGGCCAAAGGAGGATCATGCTCCGGCGCACCGTTGCGCGCCCCTTTTTTCTTGCAGTTGCACAGGCCCTTTTGCATGGCCGGATATGCGAAAAAAAGCAAGAATTGAAGCAACAAGGGGCGGACTCGAAAGAATGTGTCCGCTTGCGATGGGAGGGCGCGCGGGCGCAAAAGCATCCTAGAGCAGGGCAGGCATTGCTCCGGGAGTGCTTCGGTCCAGCGCTCCGGTTTCAAGAAGTTCGTTCAGTTCCTCCACAAGTCTGGCCTTGTCGCGGGGCAATCGGCCGGCGAGGGGCAGGATGTTTGAGCTGTGGTCGGCCCGGAACACGGTTCGCGCAAGCTCCAGGTTCAGGAGAATGTCGCGCAGCTCGTGCACGGACTGCTCTTCGGTGAGTTCCGTGAAACTCCCGTCCGCGATGCGGCGCGCAAGGGCCGTGCCCGCAATGGGGACCAGGCGCAGGCAGGACAGGAGGGACGGCTGCATCGCGTTCAGCGCCTCCGCGGTCTGCCGGGCATGCAGCGCGGACAGCTCCCGGCCGCCGAGGCCGATGAGGACCATGACCGAGACGGTCAGCCCGGCGTTTTGGGCGCGCAGGCAGCCGTCGATCATTTCGCGGACCGTGCCGCCCTTGGCCATGCGGCGCAGGACTTCGCCGGAACCGCTTTCAAGGCCGAGATACAGCGTATGCAGGCCGTTTTGGCGCAGGCGCTCAAGCTCGGCATCGCTCTTGCCCGCCAGGGCCTGCCCGGAGGCATAGCAGTTGACCCTTGAAAGTCTTGGAAAGGCCGCGTGCGCCGTCTCCAGAATAGTTTCCAGTATCGTGGCGGGCAGGGCCAGCACATCGCCGTCGGCCAGAAAAATCCGTCGGGTACCCGGGTCCCGCGCGGCGGCCAGGGCGATGCTCCGGCTCACGGCCGCCTGGTCGTGCACGCGGTAGGCAACGCCCCTGTACATGGCGCAGAAAGCGCAGGAATTGTGCGGGCAGCCGTCGGCCACGCGGATGAGCGCGCTTCTTGCTTCGGCGGGAGGCCTGAACATGGTGTGTCCGTTTTGGGTCATGCCTGCCGCGCCGTCGGCATTGAGCGCAGGAACCGCTCCAGATCCTGGCGCGAGATGGGTTTGGCCAGATGCCCGTTCATTCCCGCGGCCATGAAACGCTCGGTGTCGGAAGGGAACGCATGGGCGGTCATGGCAACGATGGGCGTCTCCCCACCCTCGGATTTGGGCCAGGACCGAATGATGCGGGTCGCTTCCAATCCATCCATTTCCGGCATCTGGATGTCCATGAGCACCAGATCGAAAAACTCGCTGCGCATGTATTCAAGCACCTTCAGCCCGGTTGTGGCCAGGGTGGGTGTGTGCCGCATGCCCTCCAGGAACTTCATGGCGATGGTGCTGTTGACGGGATTGTCTTCGGCCACGAGCACCTTGAGAGGAGCCATGGGCTGTGCGTCGTCCGGTTGCGGCGCCGGAGTGTTTCTGAGCGCGAGCGGCGGCGCGGGTTGCAACGGCAGGCAGACGGCAAAAAGCGACCCGCTCGGGCTTGATTCAAAGGCAAGGGAGCCGCCCAACAACACGACCAGATGTTGCGTGATGCTGAGGCCAAGGCCCGACCCCTCGAATTTGCGGGTCTGAGTCGAGTCGGCCTGCGCAAAGGGCGCGAACAGGCCGGTCTGAGCCTTGTCGGGGATGCCCACCCCCGTATCCTCCACCTCGATGAAGATGCGGTGCTCTCCGGGTTTGACGGGAGTCAGGCTTGAGACGCGAATCTCGACCTTGCCGCGCAGGGTGAATTTGACCGCGTTGCCGATGAGATTGGTCAGGATCTGCCGGATGCGCACCGTGTCCCCGAACAGGGCCGTGGGGACGGTTTCATCGACAGTGCCGCGCAACGCAAGCCCCCGGTCCAGAACCACGGCCTGAAAGCTGTCCGTCAAATCCTCCATGAGTTCGCGGATGTCGAAGGGCTCGTGCATGACGGGCATGCGGGAGGCCTCCAGCCGGGACAGGTCCAGAATGTCGTTCAGAAGCCGGAGCAGGCTGCGGGAGGAACGCATGGCCGTTTGCAGATACTGCTGGATGACGGCCGGATCGGAGTTGTCCATGGCCAGCTGGAGCATGCCCATGACTCCGTTCATGGGCGTGCGGATTTCGTGACTCATGTTGGCCAGGAATTGTGTCTTGGCCAGGGTCGCGCTTTCGGCCTGTTCCTTGGCCTGGGAAAGTCTCGATTCGGCGATGCGCCGTTCTTCGACCTCCTCGCTCAGTTTGGTGAAGGCCTCCAGCAGTCCGCGTCGCATTTTCTCCAGCGAAGCGGTGACCTGATCAAGTTCGTCGTTTCGAAATTTTTTACCCAGGGCGATGGGTTGCTCAAGGTTAACGGGAGAGATGTCCCGGACCTGGGCGGCCAGGGAGTGCAGGTGCATGCCCACCTGGCGATGGAAAAGAAAAAGCAGGGCCGAGACCAGAACCAGGGCGACAATGACCTCGCCCATGAGGAGGTCCAGAAATTCGCGGCCAACCTGGGCCCTGATCCCGTCGAGGGACGCGACCAGCACGAGTTTGCCAAGCGCATAGGGCTGATCATTGAAGGAAAAGGTGAGCTCGAATTCACGCCTTATGGATCTCTTGGCATCGACGCGGCCGGCCTCGGCGATGGTCTTGCCGGATTGGACAATGGCTGCATGCACGAAGTTCGGCCGCGCGACGAGCCCTTGTAGCTGGATGTCCAGCAGCGTTGTGTCGAGCTGCCACAGGCTCGCGGAGATGCTCTTGAGATCGCCGGATGCGACCTGATTCATCGATCCGTGCACGGCCGCGATGTTGCTCTTGTATTTGAAATGAAGCTGGGCGGCGGCCAGGATGGTGCTGGCCGCCAGGCTCAAGAGCCCCATGGAGATGATCAGGCGCAGGCTGAGACTGCGGCGGGTAGAAAACATGAAAATCCTTGGAGTGGTGCTCCAGTGAGGGATAACGGCGATAACGGGGTCCTTGCCGCGTGCGCTGTTTCAAGGGAAGGCGAACGCTAGCGTTTCATGTTTTTTTTGACAAGAGCGCAATTTTTGCCCGGGTCTCTCTTTTGCCAAGAGGGCTGTGTGCTGGTAAGGCTGCTGGTCATGAAACACGGCATGCGCCTTGGCGACTATCTCGACCTGGAATGGTTCCTGGAAAAGGACAGGATCCTGGACCCCGGAGAAATCCTGGACCGGGATCGTAAAATCGGGCTGGCGGCCCAGGCAGGCGCCCTGCCTCCAAAGCTGCAAGGCGCATACTGGCTGGAACGTCGCCGGGACGGCAGCTCCGGAGGGCTGCCCTCGCGTTCGCTTTGCTCGGTCCTGATCGCGCTGCGTCTGCTGTTCGGCTTCGGCGGCCTTTTGGCTGGCATATCCCTGGTGCGGGCGCTGCTCCTTTATTCGGGAATCGAGCCGGTCAATGTCTCGGTTTTTTTGCTGTTGGCCGTCTTGCCCCAGGCCGGGCTCAGCCTGCTGGCCGCCGGGCTGCTGGTGTGCAGAGGGCTGCGCCGGACCGAATTTCGCATCCCGCTGCGTCCCCTGTTCGATCTTGTCTGGCGCCGGCCCGGCAGCCTTTCGCCCCAGGCCGGATTTGTCCGCGCGCTCATCCTGCGCCGAGGCTGGCCGGCCCGGATGCTGGGTTGGGAGAGCTTGCGGCTCCTGCATCTGGGCGGCTTCTGCCTGGCCTTCGGTTCCCTGGCCGCTTTGGCCGTCAGCGTCGCGGTCACGGATCTGGCGTTTGGCTGGCAGTCCACCCTGCGGATCGGAGCGCAGGGCATGCACACACTGGTCACGGCCCTGTCCGCCCCGTGGTCCTGGCTGCCCGAGCCGTGGGGCCTGACGCCGACGCTGCTTCAGATCGAGGGCAGCCGCATCGTCCTGAAGGACGGCATCCAGGCCCTGGCCAGCGCGGATCTCGTGGCCTGGTGGCCGTTTCTGTGCATGTGCCTGCTGGTCTATGCCCTGCTGCCCAGATTCATTCTGCTGGCGTCGGCCCACTGGATGCTGCGCCGCGCGGAGCGCCGCTTTGTCCATCCCGACCTCGGGCGCATCGTCGATCGCATGCAGGCGCCGTTGCTCGGCTCGGCCAGGGCCGGGGAAATCCCGGCCGCCCCCTTGCACCTTGGCGTCAGCGCGGCTGCGGGCACGGAGCAATCCGAACTGCAGGGTCAGGCCGGGATCGGTTGCGTGCTGCTCTTGCCGCCGGAGCTTGTGGGGCGGATCAGGGATGATCTGCTTTCCGGTTTGACACGGCGGGTCTGCGGCTATCCCCCCGGGCGCGTGATTCCCGTCAGCCTGGACATGGATGGAATCCGGCAGATGCTGGACGATTGCGCCGGAATCGACTGGGCCGGAGGTTTTGAGCGCTACGTGGTGCTCATCGAGGCCTGGCAGCCGCCCATCCGTGAAAATCTGCTGGCCCTGACGCTGCTTGGTCAGGAAAACGGCCGCGGCCGGAATCTGATCCTTGTTCTCTGCGGCCGGCCCTCCGGAGGAGACTGGATGACCGCCCCCGATGCCGCCGCGCGGGAGGTCTGGTCCGATGCAGTGGCGCGCCTGGCCCCGTTGCGTGTTGACATTTTTGGAGCAAGCACATGAATTCCATGCCCGTTTTTGCCGTCATAGGTCATCCTAACGAAGGAAAATCCTCGGTGGTGGCCACCCTGGTCGAAAACGACCGCATTCGCATCAGCCCACGTCCGGGCGAGACCATGGAGTCCATGACCTATCCGGTCAGCATCGACGGAAAAGACGTCATCGCCTTCGTGGACACCCCGGGTTTTCAGAACCCGGTGCAGACCCTGGGCTGGATGCGAAAGTTCCGGGGATCGGAAAGCGAGGTCTTCGAGGCGTTCCTGGCCGAGTTCAGGGACGATCCGGGCATGGCTCACGAGTGCGAATTGCTGACCCCTGTGCGCGACGGAGCCGGGATCATCTATGTGCTCGACGCCTCCCGGCCCCTGCGGCAGGTCGACAAGGCCGAGATGGAGATTCTGCGCCTGACTGGCAGGCCACGCATGGCCATCCTCAACTGCAAGACCGGGGAGGAGCAGTTTCTGGAGGAATGGAAGACCGAGCTGCGCAGGCATTTCAACATGGTGCGGACCTTCAACGCCCTGCGCGCCACCTTTGCCGAGCGCATGCGTCTGCTTGAAAGCCTGCGCGCGCTCGAACAGGACTGGGAGGACGCGCTGGGTCTGGTGGTGGATGTCTTCGCGCGTGACTGGCGGCGCAGGAACGCGGAGTGCGCGGCCCTGGTCTGCGATTTTCTGCGGCGGGTGCTTGGCATGGCCGAGACGGCGCACCTCGCCGACCCAGGCCGCAAGGCCGAAGTTGAGGCCCGTCTGGTTTCACGTCTGGAGGAGCGGATCAGACAGGAGGAGGAAACGCTGCACGAACAGGTCTGTCTGCAATTCCGCCATGACCGGCGCTCCTTTGTGCTGCCGGAACAGTCGGTGCTGCGGCAGGATCTGTTTTCCCGCACCACCTGGACCGTCCTGGGCCTCAGCAAGGGCAAACTCGTGGCCGCGGCCGTGGCCGCCGGAGGAGCGGCGGGGGTTGCGCTGGACCTGGCGACGCTTGGCAGCAGCCTGGGGCTTTTCGCCGCCGTGGGTGGAGCCACCGCCGGACTCGCGGCCCTGTTTCAGGGCGAGCGGCTGGTGCGGGGCAAGGTGCTGGGGCTGGGCATCGGGCAGCGCAGCGTGCAGGTCGGTCCCCTGGACACGGTGCAGTGGGTGTTCGTTTTGCTGGATCGTTTCCTGCTGCACTATTGGTACGTGATTCACTGGTCCCACGCCTGGCGGGGCGAAGACTTTCTGCCGGCCCTCGTCGACGAGGGTGGCAAGCAGGGCTTCACCAGCACATGGAGCAGGGAGGCGCGCGGTCTTTGCGCGGAGTTCTTCAAGGTCGCCACCGCGGGAGACGACTCAAGGGCCATGGAACTTGAAGCGGACCTGCGTCGTTTTCTGGAGGAGGAGCTGGAGCGAATGTCCAGGCTTTAGGGCGATTTGGTCCGTCCGGCAGGCCGGAGCGTGGAGTGTGTCATTTCCTGCTCGCCGCCCACAGGTGCAGCGACAGGACGAAGGTGGCGGCGGTCTCGAAGCGCAGGATGCTCGGACCCAGACTGACCGGGGTGAAGCCGTGATCCAGGAAGATGCGCGCCTCCCTGTCGTCCAGGCCTCCCTCGGGTCCCAGAACCGCCACGCTGCCCCGCGAATCCATCAGTGTGTCCGGGTCCATGAGGCGCGCGTCCTCTTTTTCCCAGCACAGCACCCTCGATCCCATGTCCCCGGCGGCCTGGGCCACGTCGAGAGGTCCCCTGAAGGTCCGGATGCCCGGCAGCCAGACGGCCCCGCATTGCTTGGCCGCCGCCGCGAGTTGCCGGTCCCATCCCTGTTTTCCTTCATCCGGGATATCCCCTTGCGATCTGGCCGCCTGCCAGAACCAGACGGCCGAAGCCCCTAGTTCCACGGCCTTTTCCAGCAGAAATCCGCGCCGCAGCCCTTTGGACCAGCCCACAGCCAGGGTCAGGGGCGAGGCCGGTTCAGGTACAGCGTGTTCCTCGATGAGGTTCAGGCCCGCGTCCCGTTTGTCCAGCCGATCGATGCGAAAAAGCCCCCAGCGTCCCCGTCCGTTGAAGAGGCGGATCGTTTCTCCGGCCTTGGCGCGCAGCACGCGGGTCAGGTGGTGGAACTCCTCCCCATCGAGCAGAAAAGGCTCCCGCCACAGGGCGGGAGCCAGATAAAAGGAGTTGAGGCGCGACATCTAGGCCAGTTTCCTGCGGGCAGTGCCGGCAGTGTAGAAGGGCATGTCCGCGCGTGCGGCTTCAAGGGTGGTGCGCGGTCCCTTGACCGTGAAGGTTTCGGCGTCGGCCATGTCCGCGCGGACAAAGGCCATTGCTACGCAGTAGCCGAGGCTTGGCGCGATGGAGCCGCTGGTGACCGTGCCGACCCTGGTCTCGCCGACGTAGACCTCGTCGTGATGGCGGGCGCTGCGGCGGCCGTCGATGCGCAGGCCGATCAGTTTCTCGCGCACATTGCCGAGCCCGGATTTGCCGATGTACTCCGCTTCGCTCTTGAGCATGCCTCCGTAGCCAGCCTCCACCGGGGTGTGCTGCGTGTCCAGGTCCTGGCCGTAGAGGGGCAGCCCGACCTCAAGGCGCAGGGTGTCGCGTGCGCCAAGGCCCGCCGGGCGGACGGTTTCGTCGGCCATGAGCTTTTCCCACAGCACCTCGGCCTTGCTCCAGGGCAGGTAGAATTCGCAGCCAAGCTCGCCCGTGTAGCCCGTGCGGCTGACAATGAGCCTGAATCCTTCAAACTCCACTTCGCGGAAGGCGAAGTAGCCAAGGCTCGTCCAGTCACCGGGCATGACGCGGGCCAGCACGTCGAATGATTCCGGACCCTGCAGGTCGATCTTGGCTATGTCGAAGCTCTGGTCGATCAGGGTCAGGCTTGCCGGAAGGTGGCTTTTTATCCATGCGAAATCGGACTCGATGCATGCTCCGTTGACCACGAGCATGTATTTTTCCGTGTCCAGCCGGTAGACGATGAGGTCGTCGAGCACGCCGCCTGTTTCATTGAGGAGGAAACCGTAGCGGCACTTCCCCGGGGCCAGGGTGGCCAGGTTGTGGGTCACCACGGTGGCCAGCGCTTCGGTCGCGCCGTCGCCTTCAAGCAGGAATTCTCCCATGTGGGAGATGTCGAAGATGGACGCGTTGGTTCTGGTGTGCTTGTGTTCCTCAAGGATGCCGACATATTGGACAGGCATGTCCCAGCCCGCGAAAGGGACCATTCTGGCCCCGTTGTTCTTGTGCCAGGCATGAAGGGGGGTGGTCAGCAATTCGGACATAGGTGTTTCCCGCTGTTATAGGGTGATGGGTTTACGCTTCGGTCTTTGTCTTGCGTATGGCTTTGAGTTCGTCAACCAGGGAGACCAGTCTTCGATACAGCTTTCTGATCGTGACGCCGTTTTGGGTCAGTTGGTCTTCTTTTGGCGTCATGTAGGTCTTGATCAGATAGCGGTCGTTGAGCATGGCTTCGGAAAAAAAGATGGCCTTGGAGACCAGTGGGTCGAAATAATTGGCGAATTCAAATTTCAGGTCGGCCAGGATGCCGGTGCTCAGGCGCAGCATCTCAAGATAGGAGATCTTTTTCCCCTTGTGGATGCGGTTCTTCAGGTCCTCCAGTTCTTTGATCTCCCTGGCCTGCTTGATGTAACTGTACGTGGTCCAGACTTCCTGATGGAGTTCGTGGTGCTCGCCGAATTCCTCGGCCAGCGCGGGGTCGGTCAGGTATCCGTCCAGCACGCGCACGATCTCGGCGTAGAATTCATCGGAATACCCGATCATGCGCCGCTGATGCTTGCTCAGCCACGAGTGCAGGAACTTGAGGCGCTTCTCGTGGGTCTCGGTGTTTTCGATGATGTCGTTCTTCTTGTAGACCACCCGGCCCAGAAACTCCCCGCGCACGATGTCGTTGAGCTTGAGGCTCATGGTATAGGTGTCCTTGAGCAGGTTGACAGAGGTGCAGACCTGGCCCGTGAGGGGATGGATGATCTCCTGCCGCCAGACGGACAGGGCGCGGTCCTGGCGGACGTTGTTGATGTCGAACTTGTGCTGCCGGTACACCACCCGCAGGATGACCGTGCGTCGCTTGCGGTCGAAGAAATAGCCTTCCTTGTCCAGGTGATCGATCACATCCAGGCCGCGAATTTCCACGGGAACCAGGGCTATCTTTTCCACTCGCGGGTAGGGGTGTCCGGACTGCGTGCTGAAAATGGAGGTCAGGGTCCGGTCCGACTGGCCCAGGGCCTTGATCAGGAAATTCTCTCCCATCTTGTGCAGACGTCTGGCGAAAATGGCGGCCGAGGTCTTGCGCTCCGAAGAGATGGGGTAGCCGTATAGCTCCATGAGAAACTGGTACACGAACTCGCGGTTGTTTTCGTAAAGCAGGTTGTCGTTGGACTTGAATTTGCGGCTCCTGAGTCCGAAACGCTTGAGCTCCGTGTCCAGATCCGAGGGCAGGGACGCGTAAATCCCGGACAGGTAGAATTGGCCGTCGCGGTCCAGCGAGAGGACGTGGGCGCGGTCCATGCGGCTCAGGAATCCGACAAGCAGGGAATAGGAGGAGATGTCCGAGATCTGGTGGTCTTTTGTCGCCTCCTTGAACTCCTCGCGCATCTCTTTTGGCATGTGGGCCAGAAAGCAGGCCAGGTTTTTGTCGTGCAGCGAGGTCTCAAGCACGCAACTTTCTCCGAGCACCCGGCTGTCAGGGTCGCGGCAGGTGTGCAGCAGGTCGAACTGGAAAATTTCGTTGAAGTAGTCCAGAGAGCGCCCGAAGGCGACCATGGAGAAGCCCGGCAGCTCCGGGAATTCGGTCAGGGACGGCTCGAACGAAGGCAGGAGATCTCGTGCGTCGACCACGGGATAACCCTTGATCTCGGCGTATGGTTTGAGCAGACAGAACTTGATGTGGATGAAATCCAGGAAGCGCCGCAGCTCATCCAGGTCGCGCAATGGAGATTTCGGCAGCAGATGCCCGCTTTTCAGGGTCTTGAAGGTCGGGATCTTGGAGAACGCGTTTTGCCATTTCATGCTGGTGCCAACTATCTCATTGTGTTTGTTACGGTTGTGTGTAGACTATTTTTCATGTTTTGCGTTGCCAGTAAACAGGATTTTCAGCTCGTGCCACCGGCCCCTCCGGTGGTTGAAGAGCGTTCTCATTCCCTGTATGTTCGAATCTTTGCCTTGATGCGTGTTTCGAACCATAGGCGCGCCGTGAGAGTGTCCATCCCATGACCATGAAATACCCTTCCCTGGACAGATTGCTGGAGAGCATCGGCAGCGTTTTTGACGCCTATTCGGTGGTTCTCTTTTGCCGCAATTCCGCCGGGACATTCGATTTGATCACCTCCTTCAGTCTTGGGGACTCCATCCGCAAAGGCGCGAAGATCGAGCAGGGGCAAGGACTGGTGGGCTGGATTCTCAAGAACGATTCGCCGCTTGTCGTCGAGAAGTTCGACGAGAAGAACACCTTCCTTGGCTACTATGGCGCGGAGCAGGACGAGCAGATCAAGGTTTTCGTGGGCTGCCCCCTGCCCGGTGGACTGGGGGCCCTGTGCATGGACAGCAAGAAGACCTATGCCTTCACGTCCAAGGACCAGCGCCTGCTGTCCCTCTTCGCCCTGGTCGTGGCCGCCATCATGGACGATGTGGGCGAGGGCGGGGTCTCGAATCGCGAGCAGGCCTTGTATCGCGTGCTGCAACAGGTCTACGCCCTGCGCGAGGCGCATCCCAAATGGACGGATTTCCTGAACCGCTATCTGGCGCTTCTGGCTGGGGCCAGCGGTTACGAATACGCTTTTCTCGTGGTCAGCGACGAGTGGGGGAACAACTACCTCCTTGAAGGCAGCAACAAGCCCTTCATGCCCGAGAATTTCACTGCCAGGCAGTCGTTCAGCACGGGCAGCGGGCTTCTGGGCTGGGTCTTCAAGAAGAATCAGCCTGTCTTTTTTGGCGACGGCAAGAGCGAGCTTGGCCGCACGCCCCTTTTTGGCCGCGACATCCCGGGCCCGGTTTTGAACACCCTCATGGCTTTCCCCCTCAAGGTGCATACCCGTTGCCGGGGCGTACTGGTCTTCGGGGATCGCGAAAGCCGGGTCATCAGTAATGAAATCCGGGCCTTTGCCAACATGGCCGCGGATTATTTGGCTCTTTTTCTGGAGAATCTGTATCTGAGGAACAAGGTCAGGCGTTTTGCCCCGCCCAGCGTAACCGACCCGGGCGACGCCACCGATTTCGACAATTCCGATTATCACCCTTAAGTCAGGCAGGGCGAATATGTTTTTCAGCAAGCTTTTCGGTTTTCTCGGTAAAAATCTGGCCATGGACCTCGGCACGGCCAACACGCTCCTGTATTCTCCCAAGGACGGGATCGTGCTCAACGAACCTTCGGTGGTGGCCCTCGACATCCGCAACGACGCCATTCTGGCCGTGGGCCGGGAGGCCAAGGAATATCTGGGCCGCACCCCGGAGCGGATTCGCGCCGTGCGCCCTCTGAAGGATGGCGTCATCGCCGACTTCGAGGTCACCAAGGCCATGATCGCCTACTTCATCAAGAAGGTCATTACCGGCATGCGTATCGTCAAGCCGCGCATGGTCATCTGCGTGCCAGCGGGGATAACCCAGGTGGAGAAGAGGGCGGTGATCGAGTCGGCGCTGCAGGCCGGAGCGCGAGAGGTCAAACTCATCGAGGAGCCCATGGCCGCGGCCATCGGCGCGGGCCTGCCCATCCACGAACCCAGAGGCAACATGGTGGTCGATATCGGCGGGGGGACCACGGAGGTGGCGGTCATTTCACTTTCCGCCGTGGCCTATTCCGAATCCGTGCGCATTGCCGGGGACGAGATCAACGATGCCATCCAGCGCTACGTGCAGGATGAATTTCAGCTTTTGATCGGTGAGAACATGGCCGAGGCGGCCAAGATCCACATCGCTTCGGCCGTGCCCCTGCCCGAGCCTTTGCAGTACCGGGTGGCGGGAAAGAACCTGGTCGACGGCAACCCCAAGTCCATCATCCTGAACGACTACGTGCGCGAGGCCATCAAGGAGCCCGTCGCGGCCATAGTCGCGGCCGTGCGCAGAGCCCTTGAGAAGACCCCGCCCGAGCTGGTCGCGGACATCGCCACCAACGGCCTGCTTCTGGCCGGAGGCGGGGCGCTCCTGAAGGGCCTGGACAAACTCATCACGCAGCAGAGTTCGCTCATGGTGCATATCGACGACGACCCCCTGACTACGGTGGTGCGCGGGACGGGGCGTTCCCTTGAGGACGAGGCGTGTTATTCGAAGGTCTATATCAACTAGCGGCGTCCGGACGAAGCAGGCGTGCGTTCCATACGGTCAGCAGCGTCGGGGAGAGCTGGTCCGGGTAGGATGTGGCCAGGGCGCCGAGCTCGTCCGGGTCCACGGCCATGAAGGAGAGGTCCTGAAGCAGATGCCGGGCGGCCTGGCTTGAAAGTCCGGCGCAAAAGACCTCCACGATCTCGTTGCCCGTTCCCGCCCCTTCGGTCAGCGTTCGCGCATGCCGCAGATTTCCGGTCAGATCGGCCGTGACGGGGGGCAGATGCCGCTCGGCGGCCTCCTCGGCGGCCTCCGTGGCCATGATGTGCCCGCTTCCCACGATGTCCCAGCGCCCCGGATACAGAGGGTGGCTTTTGCTCAGCCTGCGCAGCAAGAGGCGGCCCTTTGCATCCGTCAGCAAGAGCAGAAAACCCCTGTGCCTGAGTCCCTGCAGATGGACCTGCTCCGAAGCCATGATGGCCAGGGGCAGGTTGTTTTCGTCCACGACGTGGATTTTTTCCTGGCCTGTTTCCAAAAACATGAATTCCCGCGCTGGTAAGAGGTGGAGATGGTTGAAAAGGGTCTTGAGCTGCGCTTGCTTGAGCCTCGGGATGCATCGGCGCTTGCCGCCCTGGAGGCCCGGGTTTTTGCCGACGCCTGGGACGCGGAGCATTTCAGAGAGCTTCTTGGGCAGGATCGCTTTTTGGCCGTGGGCGCCTTTGACCCTGACGGACTGTGCGCATATCTGACGGCATACAGTGTGGCGGGAGAGCTTGAAATAGTCAACGTGGCTGTGGCTCCCGCGCTGCGCGGTCAGGGCATTGGCCGGTCGGTGCTGCATTTTTTTCTGGAGCAGGGGCGCCTGGGCGGCGCCCGGCGCGCGGTTCTTGAGGTTCGCGCCGGAAATGTCGCGGCCCGGGGCCTTTACGGGAGCTGCGGTTTTGTGCAGGTGGGGGTGCGCAGGGCATATTACGCCGACAGCGGCGAGGATGCCCTGGTGCTGGAGTGGACGCCGTGCCCCGGCTCGTGAAAGATCCGCACGCCAGTTTTCGTGCCCTGGCTCCGGACGGGGAACTGGGCCTGCAAGGGCTGGCCGATGAGGCCGCCGCGCGTGGGATTCCGGTCATCGGGCCGGTCATGGGCGGGCTGCTTGCGCTGCTGTGCCGGATCATGGGAGCCGTGCGCGTCCTTGAACTGGGCGCGGCCGTGGGCTATTCCACGACGTTTCTGGCCCGGGCCGTGCGGGATACGGGCGGGATTGTCCTGGGCGTGGACATGCACGAGGCCCATTGCCGCGAGGCGCGGGCCAATCTCGCGTCCTTCGGATTGGAGGAGAGCTGCGCCCTGCTGTGCGCCGACGCCCGCGCCCTGCCTTTCGGTGCTGCGGGCTTCGATCTGGTCTTTCTGGATGTGGACCAGCGCTACTACGCGGAGCTTGAACCCGTCTGCCATCGCCTGCTTCGTCCCGGAGGGCTGCTGGTCGCGGACAACACCGCCTTTGCCGACGCCCAGGCCTTCAACGTCCTGATCCGGGACGGCAGGCGCTGGGACGCGGTCAACATTTACGCATTCTTACCGAATCATGCGCCGGAGCAGGACGGAATCTGCCTGGCGCGCAAGAAACAAACAGGAGACTCAAGAAATGATAGTAATGGAAACTTCCAAGGGTACGCTGAAGATTGAACTGTTCGCGGACAAGGCCCCCCTGACCTGCGAGAATTTTCTCAATTATGTGCGCGAGGGCTTTTACGACGGAACGATCTTCCATCGCGTCATCCCCAATTTCATGATCCAGGGCGGCGGGATGACCGAGACCATGAGCGAAAAGAAGACCGGCGATCCGATCAAGAACGAGGCCGACAACGGCATCAAGAACCAGCGTGGCACCCTGGCCATGGCCCGCACCCAGGCCGTGGATAGCGCGACTTCCCAGTTTTTCATCAATCTGCGCGACAACGCGTTCCTGGATCACGGCTCGCGAGATTTCGGCTACGCCGTGTTCGCGCGGGTGGTCGAGGGGATCGAAGTCATGGACGCGATCGCGGGCGTGCCCACGGGCAGCTTCGGCTTTCATCAGGACGTGCCCAAGGAGCCGGTCATCATCACCCGGGTCAGCGTGGAGGAATAGGCGTTGGTGCGGCTGGCGAGAGCCTTCCCCTTCTCCTCGGGGCATGTTCAGACGCTTTTTCCGCCGTTGTTCCGCCCCATGGCGGACGCGTGCTACGAGCGGGAGCGTCTTGAAACCTCGGACGGCGACTTCGTGGACCTGGACTGGTCCCGGGGGGATGGGAGCCGCGGTCTTGTCTTCATCATGCATGGCCTTGAGGGGCACTCCAGGCGCAAATACGTGCTGGGCATGGTCAAGGCCGCTCGGGAGCATGGGCTTGACGCCGTGGCCATGAACTTCAGGGGGTGCAGCGGGGAGCCGAACCGCAAGGTCTCCATGTATCATTCGGGCTGGACCCGCGACCTGCACGAGGCCCTGCTCATGATCGAGGCCCTGGGTCGCTACAGCTGTGTGCACCTGGTCGGATTCAGCCTTGGCGGAAACGTCATCCTCAAGTATCTCGGAGAGGACCCGTCTATCATTCCGGAGTTCGTGCGCGGGGCCGTGGCCATTTCCGTGCCCTGCGATCTGGAGGATTCTGCCCGGGCCCTGGCCCGTCCGCAGTGCGCGCTCTACACCCGCTACCTGCTTGACCAGCTGCGAAAGAAGATTATCGAGAAGGGTCGGCTTTTTCCCGGAGCCCTCGACCTCAAAGGAGTGGAGAAGCTGCGCACCTTTCGCCAGTTTGACGACCGCTTCACGGCCCCGCTGCATGGTTTCCGCGATGCGCTCGACTACTGGCGACGTTCCAGTTCGCGGCAGTACCTGGCTGGAATCGACCGACGGACATGCATCATCAACGCCGCCAACGATCCTTTTCTGGGGCCGCGCTGCTATCCCGCCGAGGAGGTCCGGGCCAACGACCGCCTGACCCTGCTCACGCCCCCGACCGGCGGCCATGTGGGTTTCGTGGGTTCGGGCCGGGGCGGGATGTACTGGTCGGAGTGGATGGCCATGAGCTTCCTGCTGGAGCAGGGCGCTTCGCAAGTGCAGAAATGAGGCGCAAGGTTTCGTAGCTGATTGCAGATGTGCGGGATTTTGCACGGCAAGCCGGAACACAAATTTTTTTTCCTTGCCGATCAACGGATTGACTCTGGCATGATCGATGCTTTTTGCAGGTTGTCAACAAGACACGGAGGTCTCTCATGAAATATGCAATTCGACTCCTTACCATCATGTTCGTGTTTGTGGCTTCGGCCACCATGGCCGCGCAGCTGCCGGACTTCACGGAGCTCGCGGAAAAATCGGGTCAGGCGGTGGTCAATATCAGCACCGTCAAGATCGTCAAAAATCAGCGCAACATGCAGCAGTTTTTCCGGCAGGGTCCGCAGGGTCAGCACCCGTTCGGAGATTTCTTCGACCAGTTCGAGCGCTTTTTCGGGGAGCAGGGGCAAGGCGTTCCGCGCGAACAGCGCTCGCTGGGATCGGGCTTTGTCTTCTCCGCTGACGGGTACATAGTCACCAACAACCATGTCATCGAAGGCGCGGATTCCATCAAGGTCAACCTGCAGGTCGACAAGAACGGCGACCGCTCCTACGACGCCGAGGTCATCGGCACGGACAAGGAGACGGACCTGGCGCTTCTGAAGATAAAGGCCGACAAGCCGTTGCCGTTCCTGACCTTCGGGGATTCCGACGCGCTCAGGGTCGGGCAGTGGGTCATGGCCATAGGCAACCCCTTCGGACTTGACCACACCGTCACGGCCGGAATCGTCAGCGCCAAGGGTCGCACCATCGGCGCCGGTCCCTACGACAATTTCATCCAGACCGACGCCTCCATCAACCCCGGCAACAGCGGCGGACCGCTCATCGACATGGACGGCCAAGTCATCGGCATCAATACGGCCATAGTGGCTTCGGGGCAGGGCATCGGCTTTGCCATTCCCAGTCGCCTGGCCCGTCAGGTGATCGAGCAACTCAAGGAACACAAGATCGTGAAACGGGGCTGGCTCGGCGTGTCCATCCAGGACGTGGACGAGAATTCCGCCAAGGCCCTGGGGCTTGAAGCGGTTCGCGGCGCCCTTGTCTCGTCGGTGACCGCCGGAGATCCGGCGGAAAAGGCCGGGATAAAGGCCGGAGACGTGATTGTCGCCGTGGATGGCGTGCCCGTGGCCGACGCCGGCGATTTGACCCGCAAGATCGGTGATCTCCTGCCCGGCGTGAAGATCGATCTCTCGGTCTGGCGCGAGGGAAAGACCGTCAAGATTCCTCTGGTTCTGGGCGATCGCAGCGCGGAAAAGGTGGCCCAGGGAAGACCCGGCGCTCCGGGCAGCCAGGGCGAGGATGTCCTTGGACTGAGCGTTCGGCCCGTGACTGAAGCCGAAGCAAAGGCACTGGAGC
Source organism: Desulfomicrobium macestii (assembly GCF_014873765.1). Lineage (NCBI taxonomy): Bacteria > Pseudomonadati > Thermodesulfobacteriota > Desulfovibrionia > Desulfovibrionales > Desulfomicrobiaceae > Desulfomicrobium > Desulfomicrobium macestii. The sequence continues at coordinate 175,598 of NZ_JADBGG010000001.1, forward strand.
TCGAGCAGGCTCGGGGGCTTCTTGTCGTCGAAGTGAGCGAGGATTCCAAGGCTGCGCAAAACGATTTGAGCGCCGGCGACGTGATCCTCGAAGCCAACGGCAAGATGGTGAACACGGTCAAGGCATTGCGGGACGTGATCGAGGGCGACGGCAAGGAGAAGGGCGTTGTCATGCTGCTGATCAAGCGTCAGGGACGCAACGTCTTCCGCACCGTGCCCCTGCCCTAGAAACGCGACGGGAAGCACATAAGGATGAGCACGCAAGGATGAGCATGGTCTGGAAGCTTCGCGCCGGTTGCAAGGTCAACCTCTATCTGGACATCGTCGGGGTGCGGGAAGACGGCTATCATGAGATCGAGAGCCTCTTTTACCCGCTCCCCGCGCCTTGCGACATTCTGGACGTGCGCCTGTCTGGCGGACAGGGCCTGCGCCTGTCCTGCTCCGCTTCGGACCTTGGCGCCGAGGAGAACATCCTGTCCAGGGCATACCAGAAGTTTGCCGACGTCACAGGTTTTGCTCCGGGCGTGTCGGTGCACCTGCACAAGAACATTCCCATGGGTGCGGGCCTGGGAGGCGGCAGCAGCGATGCTGCCGCCTTTCTTTCCTGGCTCAACGCGCGGGCCGGTGAACACGCCCTGGCCAGGGGCGAATTGGCCAGGCTGGCTCTGATGCTGGGGGCCGACGTGCCTTTTTTCCTGGGCAACGTACCGGCCTGGGTCACAGGGATCGGCGAGAAGCTCGAACCGGTGGCCTGCGACCTGGCCGACTACACACTGCTGGTGGTCTGTCCCGCCGTACACGTCAACACCAAATGGGCCTACAGGCGATGGGACGAGATGCGCGCAAACGGAAGCGTGCGTCCAAGAAAAGAGTTGACACCCGAAAACAGCCCTATTATGAGTCTTTGCTTCACGAAACCGCCCAAGCTTTGGAATGGATTTGAAGAAGTCGTTTTTCATGAATTTCCAACGCTTTACGAGGTTAAAAAGCAAATACTGAATCACTTTCCGGACGCATGCGTCATGAGTGGAAGCGGTTCTAGTTTTGTGGCTCTTTTTTCTTCCGTGGAGTGTGCAAGCCGATGTGCCGGCGACATGCGGGCCATGGGGCACGCATGTCACGCAAGCAGGTCCGGTGAGCCTCTGGGTTTTGATTCGTGAAGGTTGGGGGTTGGGCTGCGGGTCTGCAAACCCGACGCTCTTTTTCTTTTACTAAAGGAAGCCACGGGCCTAAAAAACCGGGCGACCTATGTTGGGGCGTCGCCAAGCTGGCAAGGCAACGGATTTTGGTTCCGTCATCCGGAGGTTCGAATCCTCCCGCCCCAGCCATTTTTTTATCCAAGGACAGATTATGCCACGCATGGGCGAGCTGAAAATCGTCACGGGAACCGCCAATCCGGCTTTGGCTGCCCGCATTTGTGATCATCTGGGCTGCAAGTTGACCCATTCTCTGGTCGACAAGTTCAGCGACGGAGAGATCCGCGTCGAAATGGGCGACAACGTTCGGGGTGACGACGTGTATGTGGTGCAATCCACCTGCGCTCCAGTCAATCATAACCTGATGGAGCTCTGCCTGATGCTCGACGCCCTGAAGCGCGCCAGCGCGGGCCGGGTCACGGCGGTGGTGCCATATTTCGGCTACGCCCGTCAGGACCGAAAGGTCGTGCCCCGCGCGCCGATCAGCGCCAAACTGGTGGCTGACTTCATCACGGTGGCCGGCGTGGACCGCGTTCTGACCATCGACCTGCATTCCGGCCAGATCCAGGGCTTCTTCAACAAGCCCGTGGACAACCTCTATGCCGCTCAGGTTCTGCTTGAATATATCCGCAAGCTCGGCGATAATCTGATTATCGTTTCGCCCGATGCGGGCGGCACGGAGCGGGCCAGGGCTTACGCCAAACGCCTTGGTGTCGGGCTGGCCATCGTGGACAAACGCCGTGAAGGGCCGAACAAGGCCCACGCCATGCAGCTCATTGGCGACGTCAAGGGCAAGATCGCGGTTGTCCTTGATGACATGATCGATACAGCGGGCACCATGACCGAGGCCGGGAACATGCTGGCCGAAAACGGTGCCGAGGATGTCGTTGCCTGCGCCTCCCACGCGGTCCTGTCCGGGCCTGCCGTGGAACGTCTGAACAACTCGGCGTTTTCGCAGGTCATCGTGACCGACACCATCCCGCTCAATGCCCAGGCTCTGAGCAGTGACAAGTTCAAGGTAATTTCCGTTGGCAGTCTTATTGCCAAGGCTATACATAATATCCATTCCGAATCTTCCGTCAGTGTTCTGTTCAGCTGAACCCGGACAGACAACAGATTGATTTTTTAGTTGATGAATAAAGGAGAAAAGCATGTCTGAAGTCGCAAGTTTGCAGTTAACGCCTCGTGAGGAAAGGGGAAAAGGCCCTTGCTCCCGTATGCGTTCCAATGGTTTGGTTCCCGGCGTGTTCTACAACTCTAAGGGTGAAAATATCTCCTTTTCCGTAGACAACCTGGCTTTGGGCAAGGCTTTCGAAAAGGTTCGCTACTCAAAGATGATTGAGCTGCAGATCGAAGTTGACGGTCAAGTGCAGAAGCGCAACGCCCTGTTCAAGAAGCTCGTGAAGCACCCGGTCAAGCGTCGCTATGACCACGTGGACTTCATTGGTATCGAGCTCGACAAGGAAGTGCAGGTCACCATTCCCGTCGAGACCGTCGGCCGCGCCAAGGGCGTCGTGCTGGGCGGCAAGCTGGAGATCCTGCAGGAGCGTGTCATGGTGCGCTGTCTGCCGACTGCCATCCCTGATTCCGTTGTCATCAACGTGACCGAGCTTGAAATCGGGGGCAAGGTGCTTGTCGATCAGCTCGTTCTGCCCGAAGGGGTCAAGGCTGTTTACGAGCGCAACTTCCCCGTTGTCGCGATTCAGACCGCCCGTGGCGCCAAGGCCGGCGAAGAAGAAGAATAGTTCGACATTCCCGGGGGCCCTGCCTTGGCAGGGCCCTCTTTTCTTTTTCGACCACCCTCTTTTCTGACGGTTCCCCATGACATATGACGGCCTGATAGTAGGTCTGGGCAATCCGGGTACAAAGTACGCCCGGACCCGGCACAATTTCGGTTTCATGCTCGCGGATCACCTCCTTGAGTACTGGGACGGTCAGCCCGGAACTGTCTGCACCGCCCGCAGCGCGCGTCTCAACGCGCAGCTTTGGGAGGTCAGCGAGGATTACGGCGCCCGGCGCTGGATTGTCGTCAAGCCGCTGACCTTCATGAATCTGAGCGGTCAGGTGGTGGGAGAGCTCAGCAGAAAAAACGGGATCCCGGCGGATCGGATACTCGTCGCCCACGACGAGCTCGACCTGACCTTGGGTACGGTTCGTCTCAAGTTTTCCGGTGGGCTGGCCGGTCACAATGGGCTCAAATCCGTGGCCGCGCATCTTGGCACCCGCGATTTCGCTCGGATACGTCTGGGTATCGGCCGTCCGGAGGGCAGCGAGGCCATGGCCGATTACGTGCTGCGTTCCTTCATGCCCGCCGAATGGGAGCTGGTCGCGAGGACCCTCGATGTCGCGCGTGACGCGGTCGTGCATTATTGCCGTGAAGGTCTGACAGCGGCCACGAGCCGTCTTCATACCCGCTGAAGCCAGTTGTCTGTTCCAGCTCCTAGTGGACGCCGTCTTGATTTTGATCTATAGTCATCTTCCTTTGCAGTTCGATTACGTATTTCTGGAGGTCACTTGTGTTTTCAGTTGATGAACTTGTCGTCTATCCCGCTCAGGGGGTCGGTAAGGTCGAAAGGATTGAGACCCAGGAGATCGGCGGCGTTGCCACTGAACTGATCATCGTGCGTATATTGAGTAATAACGTCACCTTGATGGTTCCAGTGAAGAACGCTCGAAATGTCGGACTGCGTGGTGTCTATTCTCCTGAGCAGGCGGAGGAGATTCGTGTCTACCTCCAGGACAGGAGCGACTTTACAGGCTATTCCGGTCAGAACTGGAATCGCCGCTATCGCGAATATTCGGAAAAACTCAAAAGCAGCGACTTGCGCGATGTCGCATACGTGCTGAAAGAACTCATCCTCATCGGCAAGGACAAGGAACTCTCCTTTGGAGAGCGGCGTTTGCTGGAGCAGGCCATGGGCCTGATCTCTCTTGAGCTGTCGTTTGCCTTGAAGCAGGATCAGGCTGAAGTGAAGAAGTCCATTGAAGACTTGTTTGCCGACATTCTGCATGCCAAGGACGCAGAAAGCGAGGTCGAGGTTGATTAGGGGCCATTGGCCCCTTGTTTTTTATTCTGCGATCAGCTAAATATTCAATTCATTCCTGCCTGACACTACAAGTCCGCAAGCAGATGTTCATAATTTCCTTATTGATCCCTTGAAGGGCTTCATATTCATATCAGAGTACTCCTATATTCCAATATTATTTTTCGAATTTTGCATTGTACATGCTTTTTTCTTTTTGGTCTGTTCCATTTCTGCGGTCTCAGGTCCCAGCCATTTCATTGTTATGAGGGTTTGTTATGAATCTTTCTGAGTTGAAAACCAAGTCCATGTCCGAACTTATGGACATTGCCGGCGAGTATCAGATTGAAAATATGAGCGGTCTGCGTAAGCAGGAGCTTATTTTCGCCCTGCTTCAGGCCTGCGCTTCCCAAAACGGTTCCATTTTCGGCGAAGGCGTGCTTGAAATCCTGCCTGACGGATTTGGTTTTCTGCGTTCGCCCATGTACAGCTACATGCCGGGCCCTGACGATATTTACGTTTCGCCTTCACAGATCAGGCGCTTTGGATTGCGTACCGGTGATGTCATTTCCGGGCAGATCCGTCCGCCCAAGGAAGGGGAGCGCTATTTCGCGCTGCTGCGGGTCAAGGAGATCTGTTTCCGCGAACCCGAAGAAGCCAAGCGCATCGTTCTTTTCGACAACCTCACCCCCATTTATCCCGACGAGCAGTTCCGCCTGGAAAACGGCGACAAGAACTACTCCGCCCGCATCCTCGATCTCATGACTCCCATAGGCAAGGGGCAGCGCGCTCTCATCGTGGCCCCCCCGCGTACCGGCAAGACCATGCTCATGCAGGCCATCGCCAACTCCATCAGCGTCAACCATCCCGATGCCTACCTCATCGTCCTTTTGATCGACGAACGCCCCGAGGAAGTCACGGACATGGAGCGCACGGTCAGGGCCGAGGTCATCAGTTCGACCTTTGACGAGCCGCCGCAACGGCACGTGCAGGTGGCCGAGATGGTGCTCGAAAAGGCCAAGCGTCTTGTCGAGCGCAAGGTCGACGTGGTGGTCCTGCTTGATTCCATCACCCGCCTGGGCCGAGCCTACAACGCGACCACGCCCTCTTCGGGACGTGTACTGTCCGGCGGCCTTGACGCCAACGCCCTGCAACGCCCCAAGCGCTTTTTTGGCGCGGCCCGCAACATCGAGGAGGGCGGCAGCCTGACCATCATCTCCACCGCTCTTGTCGACACCGGCTCGCGCATGGACGAGGTCATCTTCGAGGAGTTCAAGGGCACGGGCAACTCGGATATCTATCTTGATCGCCATCTTTCCGACAAGCGCGTCTTCCCGGCCATCGATCTCAACCGTTCCGGAACACGCAAGGAAGAGCTGCTGCTTGCCCCCGATGTCCTGAACAAGGTCTGGATTCTGCGACGCATCATGGCCTCCATGAATTCCGTGGACAGCATGGATTTTCTGCTGGACAAAATGCGCGGAACCAAGAGCAACAAGGATTTTCTGGACATGATGAATTCCTGATCAGGAGGTTGAATGGCTGCCCTGCCACGCATGGAATGTCCTCGCGACGATGATTTTGCTTTGTGGCTCGATCTGCTTGCGATCGAGCCTTCCGAACAGCTCCTCGATGCCTTGGGCGATTTTCTGCAGGAATACCTGCGCAGCTCAGGCCTGAAGGCTTATGTCATGGGGTTGTCCGGCGGGATCGATTCATCCTTCCTCGCGGCCTTGCTGCATCATCGCCGCATCCCATATCTGGGTTTTTGCCTGCCCATCGCGACAAATACCCCCGAGGAGACCGCGCGAGGCTTGAGCGTGGCCCAGGCTTACGGTAATCCTCCCAAGGGCGCTTCCTTCGCTCATCTTCAGGATTTCACCGCGCTGTACCAACAGATTTCACGCACCTTCGCGGACATCTGCCCCGGTTCCTCTCCCGTGGCCGAAGGCAACCTGAAGGCCCGCACCCGCATGCTCTTTCTCTACCACATGGCCCAGATTCACGGCGGATGCGTCCTTTCCACGGATCAGCTCGATGAACTTCTGACCGGGTTTTGGACCCTGCATGGCGACGTGGGAGATGTCAGCCCCATTCAGCTCGTGCCCAAAAGCGTCGAATACGACCTGGCCCGCATGCTCTGTGCGCGCCTGGATGATCCCGCGCCTCTGCAGGCAGCCATCGAAGCCGTGCCCACGGACGGGCTCGGCATCAGCCGTTCCGATCTGGATCAGCTCGGGGCCGAGTCCTATGCCCAGGTCGAAGACATCTTCCGGGAGTATTTCCAGCTGCGGCTCAAGGAGCGCGACAGCGAGCTTTCCGGGGACGATGCGCAGCGCCGGGAAGAGCTTGAGCAAACGGGTCCCGTGCGTCGCTTTCTGCTCAGCGGCTTCAAAAGAGGCGGCGCGGTACTCGTGGACCCGAGGAGGGCCGTGTCGTGACCTGTGTCCGGGGCATACGCTTGCGGGTTCTCGTTCTTGCCTGCCTGATCGCCCTGGTCTTTCCCCCATCGGCCATTTCAAGTTTCGGCGAATTCACCATCCGCGACGAGATTGAGCTTGCCCGCAAGTTCGATCTGGTTATCGAGACTCGCTTTCCCGTGATCCAAGACACCCGGATCATCGGTTACGTGCAGTCGCTGGTCGACCGTCTGGTCGCGGCCATGCCTCCCCAGCCTTTTCCCATCAAGACGACCGTGGTCAGGAATTCCGCCCTGAACGCCTTTGCTTCGGCAGCAGGGCACATCACGATTTTCACGGGCCTGATCGCCAACATGGACAACGAGGACGAACTGGCCAGCGTCATCGCCCATGAGCTGGCGCACGTCTCCGAACGGCATATCGCCAAGTCCATCGAGAAGAGCCAGCTGGTCGGGGCCGGTTCCCTGCTCGGAATCCTGGCCGGCGTGCTGGTCGGTTCCCAGGGGGGAGGAGATGGCGCCGGGGCCCTGGTGCTCGGATCCGTGGCCGGGGCCAAGGCCATGCAGCTCAAATACACGCGTGAAAACGAGAAGGATGCGGATCAGTACGGCCTCGGTTATCTCGTTGATGCCGGGTTTGCACCGGCGGGAATGACCACCGCCTTCAACAAGATCCGTAAATTGCAGTGGCTTGGCGGCGGTGGGGATGTACCCTCGTATCTGTCCACGCATCCGGGCATGGACGATCGCGTGGTCTACATGCAGGAGCGCATTGCCCGGTTGCCCGCCAACGTGCGAAACCGCGCCTCGGACAACGAGGCTTTTCAGCGCGTCAAGCTGCTGGTCCAGGCCTGGTACACGGATCCCAACACCGCCAAGGCCATTTTCACGTCCACCGGAAAATCGACGTGCCTCTTTGTGCTTGGCGAGGCCATCGCCCTCAGCAGGTTGCAACAGATCGAGGCGGCCAGGGTCCGTTTTGAAGAGGCCCTGGCATGCAATGCCCATGACCCTTTGTGGATGCGTGAATACGGACGCTTTTCCTTCGAATACGGGGACCTCGCCACCGCTGCGAAATATCTTCAGGAAGTCGTCCTGCGTGATCCGAACGATCTCTTTGCCCTCTTTTTCTATGCGCGGGCCGTGGCTGAGCAGGGGAATCATGCGGCCAGCGTTTCTGCCATGGAGCGGGTGCTCAAGGCCGTTCCCCGCGATGCCGAGGTTCTGGAATATCTCGCCCGCTATCAGGCAGCCATGGGGCGCGCTTTCGAAGCGCACTTGAATTTCGCCAAGTCTTTTGCATACAAGAGAAAATTCAGTAAGTATAATTTTCATCTGCAAAAGTCCGAGGCATTGGCCCAGACTCCCCCGCAGCAGGAGCAGCTTCGCAAGGTGCGCGAGGAGATAGCCGAGTTTCGGGAGATTCTGGGGATCTAGTCCGCTTTGGCCTTGTATTTCAGGCTTTGCCGGTGTAGCCAGACCGCAAGTTTTCGCGATAATTCGTAATGGAGGAACACCATGTTTTTTGAAAATCTCGCCCATGCCATGGGACAGGCCCCTGCGGCCGGAGGTCAGCCCGGCAATCCGCTGATGACCTTCATGCCCCTTATCTTGATGTTCGTGATCTTTTATTTTCTGCTTATCCGCCCGCAGCAGAAAAAACAGAAAGAGCACAAACAGATGCTTGAGAATCTGACCCGCGGCGATCGTGTGGTCACCGCCGGTGGATTGCATGGCCGCGTGGTCGAGGCCAAGGAAGATGTCCTGACCATTGATCTCGGCAATGACATGCACGTGCAGGTCGGTCGCGGTTTCATATCGGGTCTCATCCCCGCCGAGGGCGGCAGCAAGCCCAAGGACAAGAAAAAGTAGCCTTTTCATACGGCATACGATAAGGCAGGCCTGTTTCCGTAACCGGGAACAGGCCTTGTTTTGTATGCGTGACCGGGGCTTTGGGCCTCGGTTGCTGATTGAGATTTTGGCAACATTCAACCTGTTTGATTTGGATAAGGATGATGCTCATGGGTAGTTTGCGCTGGAGGGCATTGCTTGCCGCGTTCGTGATTTTTTTGGCCCTGATACATGTTCTGCCCTCAATTCCATCGGTTCGGAATTCATCGCTGGGGGCGCTGCTTCCTTCCGATGAAATCGGCCTCGGACTTGACCTCAAAGGCGGAATTCATCTGACTCTGGGTGTGGATCTTGATGCCGCTTTGGGCAATGCCATCACCAGCATTGGGCAGGACCTGCGCCTTGAAGCCCGGGAAAAGAAAATTCCGGTCCTGCGCCCGCGTCTGCTGGACAGTCGAAGGCTCGAATTCACGTTGCTCAAGCAGGAGCAGAAGACGGAACTGGATGCACTGCTGGCCGCCCGCTTCGGCAGCATGGAAATCATATCCACCGAGGATGGCGGTAACGGGCAGCTGCGCTATGTGCTGGGCGCCACCCCTGAGTATGTGAAGTATCTCCAGGACCTGACCATGGATCAGGCCCTTAAGACCATCCGCAACCGCATCGACCAGTTCGGAGTGGCCGAGCCCGACATCCGCAAGCAGCAGGGCAATCGCATCATTGTTCAGCTGCCGGGTCTTGACGATCCCAAGCGGGCCATCAACATCATCGGCCGCACCGCGCATCTGGAATTCAAGCTGGTCGACGACGCCGCCGACGTGCAGGCCGCCGTGGCCGGAACGGTTCCTGCCGAGAGCGAGCTTGCCTATTTGCAGGACAAACGGGGCGCCTCGGAAGTCAAGACGCCCATCGTGCTCAAATCCGAGGTCGTGCTCACCGGCGAGTACATCACCGACGCCAACGTGCAGTTCGATTCCTACGGGCAGGCATATGTCGGCATGAATTTCAACGCGCGCGGAGCCCGCATCTTCGAAGAGGTCACCGGCGCGAACATCAAGAAGCGTCTGGCCATCGTGCTCGACGGCACGGTTCATTCCGCGCCGGTCATCCAGGACCGCATCGGCGGCGGCCGCGCATCCATCACCGGGCAGTTCACCACCGAAGAGGCCCATGATCTGGCCGTAGTGCTCCGGGCCGGTTCCCTGCCCGCTCCGGTGAACATTCTCGAAGAGCGATCGGTCGGACCTTCCCTTGGACAGGAATCCATCGACAAAGGCATGATGGCCGCATTGATCGGCGGTTTGATGGTGGTTGTCTTCATGTCGATCTACTATCGCCGGGCCGGACTGATCGCGGCCTTCGAGATCATCCTCGACATTTGCCTCATCCTGGCCGGCCTTGTGGCATTCGGCGCCACGCTGACCCTGCCCGGCATCGCGGGCATCATCCTGACGCTGGGCATGGCGGTTGACGCCAACGTGCTCATCTACGAGCGCATCCGTGAAGAGCTCCGGCACGGCGAGTCCGTGGCCGCAGCCATCAACAACGGCTTCAGCCGGGCGACCCAGACCATCGTCGACTCCAACGTGACCACGATCATTGCCGCGGTCATCCTGTACCAGTTCGGCACCGGCCCTGTGCGCGGCTTTGCCGTCACCCTGACGCTCGGCATCCTGGCGTCCATGTTCACGGCCATTTTCGTGTCCCGTATCTTCTTCGACTCCTGGCTGGCCAGACGTCAGCCCGGCACCCAACCGAGCATTTAAGGAGCAGACCATGTCCTTTGAAATTATCAAACGCGATACGAACATCGACTTTGTCGGGATGCGTAAGTACGCGTATGTCCTTTCCGCCGTGCTGCTTCTGACCGGGTTCCTGTCCCTGCTCGTCAAGGGCGGCCCGCAATACGGCATCGATTTCGCCGGCGGCTTCAACGTCCAGGTCAAGTTCAGTCAGTCCGTTGAACTGGACAAGATCCGCATGGCTCTTGACAGCCCTGCCCTGACCGGTCTGGTGGTCCAGGATTTTGGCGACGCCGGGGATCACGAGGTCCTGCTGCGAGCGTCCTTTTCCGAGCAGACCGCCAATCAGGTCCGTGAAGCCGTGAACACCGGACTTGAGTCCGCCTTCCCCGGGGTGACCCATGAAATTCAGCGTCTTGAGATGGTCGGCCCCAAGGTGGGCGCCGATCTGCGTGAGAAAGCCCTGGAGGCTATTTTCTACGCGGTTCTGCTCATAGCCACCTATATCTCCGGACGTTTCGAGCAGAAGTGGATGGTCGCCGGACTCATGGCCGCCGGCCTGGCTTCGGTTGTCTACGTGCTTGATTTTCTCAATGCGCCCACGAGCCTGTCGGTCATCGTCGCGACCGTCGCGGCCCTGGTGCTGTGCGTCGTCTTGCGCCTCAAGTACGCTCTTGGAGCCATTGTCGCCCTTATCCACGACGTCATGATTCCGCTGGGGCTATTTTCCCTGCTGAACAAGGATGTCGATCTGACCATCATCGCGGCGCTCCTGACCATTGTCGGTTACTCCCTGAACGATACCATCATCATCTACGACCGTATCCGTGAGAACATCCGGGCCAAGGTTTCGCCTTCCCTTGACGTTGTTATCAACAAGTCGGTCAACCAGACCATGTCCCGTACGCTCATCACCGCAGGCACGACCTTCGTGGCCGTGTTCTCCCTGTATGTCTTCGGTGGCGGCGTGATTCATGATTTTGCCCTGACCATGCTCGTTGGCGTCGTGGCGGGCACCTATTCGTCCGTATTCGTGGGTGCTCCGATTCTGGCCTTCTTCAAGCCCCGCATCGATGTCGATGAGCATCCCGCACCTGCCACTGCCTGAAGTACGGTTCTTTCCTGACATTCATTAAGGCGCTCTTCGGGGCGCCTTTTTTTATCGTGATTGCGGACCATTGGGTTGTCCTTGCATCTCGGACCGCAAGGTGCCGTGCATTGCAGGATCTAGTATTGTGAAATTAGTAACGAATCAAAGAGGTTTGGAGGGGTGTTTTGAGAGAAAGTTTGGTGAAAAATGTGACAAAAGGAGCAAGGCGGGCCACGAAAAATCTTAGTTTGCCATTATCCTTGAAACAGTGGTAGGCGAAATGATCTTTTCAAGATGAGCCGAGTCTGGTGGTGAAGTCCGATAACTACTCGGAAATTTTCAGCTTAGTGTCATTTTTTAAATGGGAGAAAAGGGAGGATTTATGTCTAAACGTTTTCGTGTTCTGGTTTTGTCCGCTCTCTTTGTACTTGTGAGCGTTGTCGGCCCCCTCTGGGCTCAGCAGGAAGCTGCCGCGCCTGCGGCCGCTCAGACGGAAGTAGCCGCTCAGGCCGCTGCCGCCCCTGAAGCTCCCAAGGCTGCCGTCACCGGTTCCAAATTGGAAAAGGCCATTGCCATGGCTCCCGTGGGAACCGAAGCCGGTCAGATCGATACAGCCAAGCCCGCCGGTTTTCTCGGCATCCCCGGAGCTCCCCAGATCAATCCGATCATGGCGCTGCTCTGGGCGGTGTGGGTAGGCTGGATTTTCTCCACTGTCGGCGCGTTCGGCGGCGTCATGGCCGGTGTCGGCCACGTTACCGTTTTTGGCCTGGGCGCCTACGCCAAGGGCTTCAAGACCTCCGCTCCCGACCTGAACAAGACCGTTACCGACTCCATCCGTGCTTCCAACCAGTTCCTTGTCGGTCTGTCCGCACTCATTTCCGCCATCAACTATGGCAAGATGGGCCGCCTTGTTCTGCCTTTGGGCCTGGCGCTGGGCGCCGGCTCCCTGCTCGGCGCATGGGGTTCCGCGACCCTGTCGGCCGGCAAGGTTTCCTTCTCAGCCTACCAGGGCTGGTTCGGTTTCTTCGTATTGGCTCTTGGATGCTACCTGCTGTGGGAAACCTCTCCTGCCGGTCAGTCCAAAAAGGTCAAGGCCAAGCAGGCCGCACAGGCTTTTGAAGCCGCTGTCAAGGCTCAGCGCACCGGCGGCGGCCCCGCTCCGACCGGCGTCAAGATCCTCGGCATCACCTTCTCCAAGGTTCAGTTCACGTTCTGCGGTGTCGAGTTCAGCTTCAATCCCGTGCTGCCCGTGGTCGGCGGTATTGTCATCTCCGCCCTGGCGGCCTTCCTGGGTGTCGGCGGCGGCTTCCTGCTGGTGCCTTTCCTGACCAGCATCACCCAGCTGCCCATGTACCTGGCTGCCGGCACTTCCGCCTTGGCCGTTCTGGTCAGCATGGTCACCAGTATCCTGACCCTCATGACCAAGGGCACCCCGGTTGATTGGGTTCTCATCGGTACGGAAATGGTCGGCGTCGCCATCGGCTCCATCGTCGGTCCGCATACTTCCAAGTATTTTTCCGACAAGCTGCTCAAGCGCATTTTCATCGTTCTTGCTTTCTATGTAGGCATTGACTATGTTTTGAAGGGTTTCTTTAACGTACGCGTCATCGAAATTCTGTTCGGCTAGGCGCCACTTGTACAAACGAACACACCCAATGGCCCCGGCTTTGTCGGGGCCATTTTTGTTGCATGGAAACACTACGAAATATTCTTTTGATGATGGACCCCATGTTCATTTGGGGATTTCGCCTCTTCGATCACCCCTGGGGCGGTTTTTTGACGGGTCTTGCCGTGCTGAGTCTTCTCTGTGTGATCACGGGGGATTTCACATCGCATTTGGCCCGCAGGCTCAATCGCAAGGTGTACGGCAAGTACCGCGATGAAATGGTCCGCCAGCACAACCTCTCCGTCGAGGCGTTGAAACATTCCGACAAGGATGCGTACAAGGCCGTCAACAGGCAGGCTCACGAAGCATTCGGGAAGTATTTTTTCAGCCAGGCCGGAGCGTTCACCCTGTCCATCTGGCCGCTTCCTTTCGCCATGGCCTGGCTGGACATCCGTTTTGGCGGCATTCCGATCACGTTGCCTTTTGCGGTACCGGGCGTCGGAGACAGCGTCTTTTATCCGTTTTTCTTTTTTCCCATATACATTGCCTTGCGGATTTCTTACGGGAAAATTATGCGCCGCTTTCCGTTCTATCGGCGCATACTGGACTGGAGCAAGCACGGCAACGAAACGCAGATGGTTCCCTTCATGGATTTGCTCAAGCCTTCGACCGGGGTTGCCCCCGGTAACCCCGAAGAGGATGGGCGCCCATCCGGCGGGCCTGAGGATACACCCCGAAAATGACCGCGCCGTTTGGCGGCATCGTTTCGGGCCTGGCCGCGCGTTCGCGGAAGAGGCGCCTGACGGATTTGGCAAGGGGAGGTAGATGATGCGACAGTCAGGACTTTTTTCGCACTGGAGTTTCGAGTCGTTCGCACCCGGATCGATTCCCCGGCCCAAATACAATGCCTTTCACCGGATACATCGTCAGACCAGCACCTGCCTTGAATTTCTGGCCCACTTCGAGGACCTGTCCATGGGCGGGGCAGTGGTGGACTGGTGTCGTGTTTCGGGGTTGGCGAATCAGCTGTGCTCCGCCATTCGCGATCTTGTGGACCAGTTGCAGGTGATGAACCCCGTGGAGTTCATGGACGCCCACGACTGGGTCGCGAAATTGAGCTTTTATACCCGCCTGTCCACTGAACACGCGGCCACGTCCGCCAATCCCCCGTATCTGCTGACGCTGGATTCGCCGCAAGGCAAAGCCTCCTTCTCCTGGATTTCAAAGCGTCTCGACCCATTGGACCCTGGCCCGGTTCTCGTGCTCACGCCGTCTTTGTTTCAGTATTTCATTGAGGCCAACGACATGCGTCATGATCTGGACGAGTTGTTGCGCCAGTTGGATCTGATGGATGAGCCCGCCACCGAAGATTTGGGCAGGAGCGCCCGTGAGCTGATACGCGGAGGATCGTTGCCGCACCGGTTGCTCACCGAGATGGAGATCGCGGCCGTGGAACTCGCTCCGGGCGGCAGGTTTCTCGAATTGCGCGTGTTTGCCGGCAGCGGCGACGATGCCGTCATGATCGGCAAGGTCGGAGGAGTGCGGCCCACCGAGTTCATCACGGCGTGGCTTGAAGCCACGGCCTGCAAGTTTTCGCCCTCGGCGCTCGCCCTGCGCCTCTCCAAGGGGCTTGCCGACGAGGAACATCCGCTCACAGTGGCCGTTTTTCCGGTCGATACGGCCTCGGAATCACGGAACTGCGCCCTTTGGGATGGCGTTCCCGATTCGGCGGCCCTGGTCGCGCGTCTGGATCAGATTCTGCCTCGCGTCACCAGGTTGCACGTTTTCAAGGATCAGGGCGAGGCCTTGCGCCCTGAGCATTGCCGCTCCCTGCACGATCTGATCTGCCTGTGCATGGAACGGGGGCTGGCCCAGATTTTTGCCTTTGCCGGGGAACCTGCCCGGGGCCTGGCCGGAATCAAGCAGCTTCGACTTGAAATTCCCGTGGTCATCAACATCTTCAATCTGGGCGGCGGGCTTTTTCCGTCGGCGGCGGAGCGGGCCGTCATCTCAACGGAGGATGTCCGTTCCATCCCTGCCTGGTCGTTGCTTCTGGGGCTGGTCTGTCCTGCGGTGTCCTGGTCCGGCGCGCGTCACGAAGAGACCCCGTCGGTGCCGCATTACAGCAGCTACGCGGTTCTTTCCCAGTTCTTCATGCACTGCACCTTGCGGCTTGAGCAGAACCTGTATGTCGCGGAATGTTCGTGCGAGGATGGCGTGGAGAAGTACGTGCGCTTTCGTTTCAAGGGCGGGACGGGAACCAGGGCGCAACGGCGGAGCAGGCTCGGGATCATGCGCCTCATCCTTGAAAGGGAAGGGTTCACGGTCACCTCGCGCGGAGATTATCTTGTGGCCCTGCGCAGCGGCGAGGAAGATGTCCTGCTGCAGCGCAACCTGGTTTGCCTTGGCCTTTTGACAGCCTGGGTGCAGTCTTCGGGAGTGGAAGTCCTGGGGGGCATGTCACCCGAGCAGGGACGCGACCTTTTTCGGGAGCTGTTCACCGATTTTCTTTTTGATCCAAGCTAGGGCCCTGCCGGGTCTGACTTCGGCCGCGATCAGCCGGGCCTGCTAGTTCTTTCGGAAATGGCAGCCCCGGCTGTTTTTGTTGCGCAAGGCCGCCGTGGTCACGATGTAGGCGGTCTGGCAGCCGTGGAAGAGATCCACCGACTCCTTGCAGATGCGGATTGATTTGTAGAAGGAGTGCAGCCGCTTGTTCAGGTTGCGCAGGTCTTCGAAGGCCCGCTCCAGGCGCGGGGTGGTGCGCATGATGCCCATGTAGTTCCACATGGTGTGCCTGATGGTCGCCCAGTCCTGGTTGATGAGCGCCGGGTCCTCCATTTCGGTCCTGCCGGAGGTGATCCAGTCGGCGATGGAATCCTGGAGCCGCTGGCACAACTGGCATGATCCTTCATAGCGTTCATGGATGTCTTCCGCCGCGTTCATGCCCCACAAAAGCCCTTCCAGAAGTGATGTCGAGGCCAGACGGTTGGCCCCGTGCACGCCCGTGCAGGCGATTTCGCCGGCGGCATAGAGCCCGTCGAGGGTGCTTCGGCCCCTGTTGTCGACCAGTACCCCTCCGCAGGAATAATGCGCGGCGGGCACTACCGGGATGGGATCCTTGGACATGTCCACGCCGACTTGCTTGCACTTCTCGTAAATTGTCGGGAAGCGTTTGCGCAGGTTCTGATCCACGTAGTTGGCGGCGTCCAGAAATACGCAGTCCTCTCCGGTCTTGAGCAGTTCGTCGACGATGGCCCGGGTCACGATGTCGCGGGGGGCCAGTTCCATGCGCTCGTCATAGCGGGCCATGAAACGCTCGCCCTTGGCGTTGAAGAGACGGGCCCCTTCGCCGCGAACGGCTTCGGAGATGAGAAATTTGCGATCCGCGCGGTGGAAAAGCGAAGTGGGATGAAACTGGATGTATTCCAGATTCATGACCGTCGCGCCCGCTCGGTGGGCCATGGCCATGCCGGACCCGATGGAGGACGAGGTGTTGGTCGTGTGCAGGAATATCTGTCCCAGCCCGCCGGTGCACAGGACCGTGTAATCGGCCAGGATGGTGTTGGGTTCGTTGGTCTCCGAATTGAAGACGTAGGCTCCGACGCACTGGTTGTTCAACTGGTAGCGGAATTCCAGTTTGGTGGAGTGGTGGCGCGTGGCCAGAAGGTCGATGGCCGTCCGGTTGTAGAGGGTGCGGATATTGGGGTGGATCAGCACTTCGCGGACCAGGCTGTCCTGGATTGCGCGCCCGGTGTAGTCGGCGCAGGTCAGGATGCGATGCACCGCGTGGCCGCCTTCCTTGGTCAGGTACCAGTCTCCCTGTTCCGTGCGGTCGAAGGGCACCTGCACGCGCTCGAAGAGGATTTTTTCCACTGCCTTCGGGCCGTCCTCGCACAGGTGGCGTACGGCCGGTTCGTAGTTGTACTCCCACCCGGCGGTGCCGATGTCCTTGGCCAACTTTTCAGGAGAGTCCTCGTTGCTGCTGTAGACGATGCCGCCCTGTGCCAGGGCTGTATTGCCGTTGTCCAGAGAGGGGCCCGAAGAGAGCAGGGTCACTTCGTGTCCCTTGTCGGCCAGGCAGATGGCTGCGGTGCAGCCTGCGATTCCCGAGCCGATGACCAGGACTTCGGTTTTCATGCGGGTGGGTGTTGTCATGGCGAATTTCCTAACTGCAGGCGGTCAGCATGCGCTCAAGGGCGATGCGGGCGGGCCGGGCTATGTGTTCCTCGACCCGAACCGGCAGGGCGGTATCGAGCTCCTGCAACATGCGGGCGAGGTTTGTTTCGTTGACCTTGGCCATGTTCGAGCACAGGGCCCTGCGCAACGGCCGGATGGTCTTGTCGGGATGTCTGGCCGCCAGACGGTTGACCAGGCTCCATTCTGTTCCGACATACACGGTGCTGCCGCTTTTCGCTTCGGCCACAGCCTTGATGAGGAAGGTGGTCGAGCCGGCTCCGTCGGCCATGGACACGACTTCAGGGTCGCATTCCGGGTGCACGAAGATCAGGGCATGGGGCTCGCTTGCGCGGATGGCCGTCACCTGTCCGGCATTGAATTTGGCGTGGACGGCGCACAGGCCCGGCCACAGGTACAGTTTGCGTGTAGGGTCGGCCGCGGGCACGAAGCGCCCCTGACCCCGAATGTCGAGCCGCTCGATCTCGCTTTCGGACAGGCCGAGGATGCGGGCCGTGTTGCGGCCGAGGTTGGCGTCGGGCAGAAAGAGGACTCCGTCCCCCTGGGCAAGGGCCCAGCGCAGCATGGTCGGGGCGTTGGCCGAGGTGCATACGCTGCCGCCATGGTTGCCGCAGACGGCCTTCACGGCGGCGGACGAGTTGACGTAGGTCAGGGGGATGATGCGCGCCCCGTCGCGGTTGAGTCGCGCCAGGACCTCTTCGGCCAGGAGGGCCGGAACCATCTCGGCCATGACGCAACTGGCTCCAGGGTCGGGGATGTGCACCTTCTGTTCGGGCCTGGCCAGGATGGCTGCCGTTTCGGCCATGAAATGCACCCCGCAGAACACGATGTGCCGCGCCTCAAGGCCGTCGATGTGCCTGGCCAGTTCCAGGGAATCTCCCAGGATGTCGGCGTGCCGGACAACCTCGTCGGCCTGGTAATGGTGGGCGAGGATGCACAGCTCTTTGCCGAGCCTGTCCCTGATGGCGGAAATTTTCTGGTTCATGCATTCTCCCGGGAGCTTTGTGTCAGGCGCATGGAGAAGTCCGCGACGGTGGCGGAGTGGGTGATGGCGCCGGTTGAGATGAACGTCGGCCGCAGTTCGGCCAGGGGGCGGATGGTCGCCAGGGTGACATTGCCGCTGATCTCCGATTCGATGTGGGGCGGGATGAGCCGCAGCGCCTCGGCCGCGGTGTCCACGGGCATGTTGTCGAGCATGATGCGCTGGGGCGAGAGACTCACGGCCTCGCGCACGTGTTCGAGCGTGCGGCATTCCACTTCCAGGGGAGGGCAGACGTCGTAGGCTTTTCTGAGCGCGCACACGGCGGCGGTGATGGAACCCGCCTGATCGATGTGATTATCCTTGAGCATGAGCATTTCCTCAAGGTTGGCCCTGTGGTTGTGCCCCCCGCCCATGCGTACCGCGTATTTTTCCAGATAGCGTTGGCCGGGGGTGGTCTTGCGGGTATCGAGCACCCGCACTCCGGTTCCTTCCACAGCCTGCACGAAGCGGCTGGTTGCGTTGGCCACGCCGGAGAGATGGCAGATGAAATTCATGATGACCCGCTCAGCCTTGAGCAAGATGGGTGCCGAACCTCGGATGCGGGCAACCTCCTGTCCGCGCGCGACAGCGTCCGCGTCCGAGGCGAGCAGGGTCACGACGGGCCTTGGGCCGCGCATGCACTCAAAGACGATGTCGATGAGCGGCAGGCCCGCGACCAGGGTCTCTTCCTTGGCCACGATGGATGCTTCCAGCTGTGAGGCGGGCGGGAACAGGGCTTCGGAGGTCAGATCGCGTCCGTCTTCCTCCAGGGCGAGGTCCACGAGGCGGTGCAGCAGGGCCAGTCGGTCGTCGTTGAAATAGAGAGAAAACATGCCGGATTCCTTGCGCAGGAGGGTGATTGGTTTGGCTGTTGACTAGGAAAAGGACCACCCGTCGTCAAGCCGTAACTGGGCCATCCGCGGGTTGCGCTTGCAGGTGCTGCGTGTCATGTTGGCGCATGCGTTGTATCCAAAAGAACCAGTCGCTTAAAGCGCCTGTGAACGGAGAATGAAATGACCTGCATCGAGCCGCTCCTGGCGAAGGTGACAAAACAAGCCTCACCCAGGTTGCTGAGTAACGGCTTCGTCTGCTGGCTGGTGCATTCGCAGCCTCTGCCAGTCAGTTTTCTTCAGACCCTGACTGATATCGGCGGCTGGTCTCTGGCGGAGGAAACATCGCAGACCCTGTGGTTTTTTCCTTCCTCCGAAGTCATGCTCGGGCTGGCCAGACTCTACAACTGGGCCAGGCTTCATCCCATGGCCACGAGCGTGACCGTCTTCGAGGGCAGCCTCATCGTCGATGATAAGCTTGGCCAATCCCTCAAGGTCAAGTCCGAACTGCACTCCCTCTGCGTCGAATTCCCCAAGAGACTCGTTGTCCGCGTCAGCGCGCGCATGCGGGAACTCGGACGAACCCTGACCGGCCTGGCCTTCAAGCACGTGCAGAGCCCGGACGGTCTTTTGGGGGACTGGTTCGAGCTGGAAGGCAGCGAGCAGGTCAGCGTATCCTACAAGTTGAACTGGCTTTGGGTCATCCGTCCTCAGGGCTCCCGGCAGGACAAGACCTTCACCAAGGGTTGGCGGGCCTACTTCGACCGGCTGGAAGCGATCTTCCAGCAGTACAAGGTCTCCTATCTGCTGGCGGAGGATCTGAACCTGGTTCTGCGAGTGACTTCGCCGCGCGTCATGGGCGCCCTGACCTCGGAACTGCTGAGCATGATCGACGACAAGGAGAAGCCGGCCTGGCCTTGCAAATACATGGCCGTCGAGATGGGCGACCAGCCCTTCACTCCAGAATTTGCGAGCAAGGTCCGTTATGTCGTGGACTCCCTTGAGTCCAATGCCCTGCATCTGCCCCTGGCCACGATTTTCCAGATAGCCGACTCCAGGATCGCGCCGGTGGATTCACGCGCTTCCATGGACAATTCCAAGCTGTCCGACCTGTTTCAGGTTCGTTTCCATTCCAGCAAGTGCGGGCGGCGGCGCGGCAGCCTGAATGTTTTTCTGCCTACGAGCCTGATTTCCGGTGGCGAGAGCCCCTGTTTCTATTGCGGACTGCGTTCGCACCAGCCGCGAAAATGCCCCTCGAGGATGCTGCAGTCCGGAAACGTGCAGGTCACGGACATGACCCGCTTTGCCCGCCTGGATCTTGACGCTCTGCCCGGAATCCTGGCCGGGATTGAAAAGCAGGTCGCCCCCGACGTCATTCGCGGTCTGAACATGTTGCTGGGGGAAAAGACCGATCCGGGGCTGGTCGTCCGGTCCATGTTCGAGGTCGACATGATCTGCCAGCTGCGCATGATGGCTTCCGTCTGGCGCGCCAAGGGCAAGGAATGGCCGCGAGGGATAGAAGAGCAGCGGCCCCAAAGCGAGGCGCAACTCTGGGAGGCCTTGGAGGCTTTGCGCACGGGGAGTCTGGAGCGGGCCATGGAAAAGGTCGATCATGTCGTGCTCAGTTCGCCCAAGAATTATCAGCCACGGGTGCTCCTTGGTTTCATGGCCATGGAGCGCGATGAGTTCAAGCGTGCCATGGGCTTCTGGGAGGAGGCCGAGAGCCTGGCCTATACCAGTCTGCAGCGCTCCTACATCCAGCTTCTTCAGGGCCGCCTGCGGGAGGTCTCGGGCGACTACCCCGAAGCCATCCGCCTTTACGGCCGGGCGCTCGGGGAATCCCCCCGGTTCAGTCAGGCCCGCTACAGGCAGGCCGTCTGCCTGATCAAGTCAGGATATCTCAACGAAGCCCAGGCGCTCATCCGTGAGCTGATCAAGGACAATCCCGACTACTTCAGCACCGTGCTGCTCGACACCGAGCTGGAGGGCGGGCGTTCCCATCTGTTGAGCGACCTGTGGGAGATCTGGGATGATGCAAGGGCCCGTTCCCATGAGATCATCGGCGCGGTGGAGCACCTGCCGGACCTGCTGGACAAGTGGTTGCCTTCCGACCACGACGCCTACAACATGTTCCATGTGCGCATCGAGGATTTGAACAGCTATGCCGGGGTCAACAACTACGTCTCCATGGCCAAGCTGCTGCGCGGCACCATCGCCATCCGAGCGGACATCCAGGCCCGGGTCAAGAAGGACATCAAGGAGCTCGCCAACCGCCGTTCGGCCATTCGCGAGCGGCTCAAGAAGATTCAGCGTGAGGCGTCCTGGTTCCCCTTTCCGTCGATGCTCGGGTCTTTCACCAAGCTCTTCAATGCATGCGGCGAGGGAGTGAGTCTCATCGGCCATCTTGACCTCTACGTTCCCGACAAATTCAGGCAGGGGCACGAGGCCATGCGCCAGGCCGAACAGAACCTGGACAAGCTCGAAAAGAAGCT
The DNA here is from genome assembly GCF_014873765.1 of Desulfomicrobium macestii. NCBI lineage: Bacteria > Pseudomonadati > Thermodesulfobacteriota > Desulfovibrionia > Desulfovibrionales > Desulfomicrobiaceae > Desulfomicrobium > Desulfomicrobium macestii. The sequence goes on from NZ_JADBGG010000001.1 coordinate 197,061, forward strand.
GCTCTTTCTTCAGGGCGTGCGAAACGGCATCCTTTTCCTGCTACTGTCCGGCAAATATCTGCTCATCTTCGAGATCATCGCCTTGCTTTTGGCCGGAGGCGTGTCCCTGGGACTTTACTATCTGGCTCCGGATCAGGTCATCCTGGGGCGGAACCTGCGACAGGAACGATGGCTGATCCTCAACATCACGCTCATCTTTTTTTCCTTTCTCGCCTTCGTCGCCACGGCCATCAAGGCCGCGTCGAACTTCGAGACCTACAAGAACGAGATCCTGGACAAGGGGGACTGATGCCCCGCGCCCCGCATGCAGCGGTCGCCCCGACGGCGGCCCGAACCCCCGTGTTTTTGGCACGCCTTTTGTTCATTGCCTAGAATGCATACTCTGGTCATCAATTTGACCCGCTTCGGCGATCTGCTGCAGACTCAGCCTGTCTTCAGCGGATTGCGACGGCGGGGCGACAGCGCGGGGCTGGTCTGCCTGGACTCCTTCAAGGGCGCGGCGGGCCTGCTGCGCGATGTGGATCAGGTCCGGGCCCTGCCCGGGGCGCGTCTTCTGGCCCAACTGGATCGGGGCTGGCCTCTGGCCATGGAGGAACTTGTCTCCTGGCTGGATCAGTGGCGACAGACTCCCTTTGACCGGATGGTCAACCTCACGCCGACCCTTTCCGCACGGCTGCTGTCCCGCGCCATGCATGACGGGCAGGTGGAGGGTTTTGGCCTCGATAGCCATGGTTTTGGCGAGTACTCCACGCACTGGGCGACTTTTCTGCAGGCGGCCTCCGCCCATCGCGGGTGCAGCCCCTTCAACCTGGTCGACCTGTTTCAGCGTGTGGCCGGTCTTGATCCGGGAGAATTCAGATTGAAGACGCCCGAGGCTCCCGCGCTGGCGGCGGCGGATGAACTGCTTGGCGGCACGGGGCGGCGGGTGGCCTTTCAGCTTGGGGCCAGCCAGGACTACAGACGCTGGCCCGTGGCCTCCTTCGTGCGCGCCGGGAGCGTGCTGTGGTCAAGGACCGGGCGCATGCCCGTGCTCCTGGGAACGGCGTCGGAGAGCCATCTGGCGCGGGAATTCATGGACCTGGCCGACTACCCCTGCACGGACCTGACCGGCCGGACCGATCTTTCGACGCTGGCGGCGGTGCTGAAGCGCATGGATCTGCTGCTGACCAACGACACGGGCACCATGCACCTGGCGGCGGGCCTTGGCGTGCCGGTGGCGGCGATCTTCCTGGCCACGGCCCAGCCTTTCGACACCGGGCCCTATCTGGAGGGCAGCCTGAGCCTGGAGCCCGATCTGCCCTGTCATCCGTGCTCCTTCGGGGAGAAATGCCCCCATGGACTGATCTGCCGCGATTCCATCGAGGGCGAGGCCGTCGGGGACATGCTGGTCGGGTATCCTGATGGGCAAGCCTTGAGCGTCGCGCCCGGTTTCAAGGGACGGATCTGGCAGGCTCGGCGTGATGAGTCCGGATTCATGGATCTTTTTTCCGTGTCCGGCCACGAGGGCCAGGATCGCAGCCGCTGGATCAGGATTCAGCGCGAGGTCTATCGTCAATTTCTTGACCAGAAGCCCGGTGCGGGAAATTTTTCCTGGCCCGGGCCGGGTTCCGATTTCCGCGATGCCCTGGTGCGCGATCTTGAACACGCCGCCCTCATGTTGACCCTGGTCGAAGAGCAGGGCCGGATTCTGGCGCTCCGTCCGGATGCGCCAATGAAACCGAAATTTCTCGTCAACTGTCAGAATTTAGAGGATTTTTTTTCGCGCAACCCCTCGCTTGGGATACTTGCTCCCATGTGGCGCTTCCAGTCCAGGGCCGAGTCCGTGAGCATGGCGGCTTTTCTTGAATTGTGCGCTAGGTACCGTGGTCTGCTCGATGTTTTCAGGCATCGGCTTGCGCTGGCATGAATGTTGATTAGTCCGGGACATACGGCAAAATTATTCCCAGTAGGCGGAGGACAGGAAAATGATCATTATAGACGGCCAGCAGAGCCCACTTGAGGTTCGTCAATTCGAAAATCTTGAACAGATCATCGAAAAAGTCATGGAAGACATACGCATGAACAGTCGTATCGTGACCGATGTCCTGGTCAACGACGAGGCTTTTTCGGAGATTTACCCTCATCAGGCCGAGGACATGGACGCCTCGCATATCAATCGGGTGGAAATTGTTTCCGTGCCCACCACTGAAATGGCCCAGGACATCACCCGCGAATTGTACAAGGTCGTGACCCTGATGGGCAAGGCCGGGCGGCAGGTGGCGGATTTCTTCCGTCAGGCGGATGATGATCAGGCCCTGGAGCTTTATGGCGACCTGCTGGAAGTGAACCGCGATTTTTTGAACATGGTCGGCGTGCTTCGCAATGAATTCGCCACGGACACCTCCGCCGAATTCGAAGCGTCGCTGTCGGATCTTTCGTCTCTTTTTTCGGAGATGATCGAGATTCAGGAGAACGAGGATTGGATTCTGCTCGCGGATCTGCTCGAGTACGAATACCTGCCCGTGGTCGAGAAGACCAAGAACATGGTCGCCCGCTTGCGCGAGTCGGTCAGGGTTTCGGCCAGGAAGGAACAGAATGGCTGAATCACGCGACACCTACGATCACATCATGGCGCTTGGCCAGGAAGAGCTGGGGCTGATCGCGAGCCAGGATGCCGATCGTCTCGGGACGGCGGTTCGGGAACGGGAGACAGCCATCATGGCCTTCATGAACTGCGACATGGGCGAGCAGGACAAGGTTTTCCTGGAAAAGCTCAAAAGCATCCAGGACATGAACACGCACCTGCGCCATGAGGCCAGGGCCCTGCATCAGTCTTTGAAGGAAGAGCTTTTGAAGGTGCGTCAGGAAAACAAGCGCATCGGGGGGTACCGAAACGGCGCCCTGATAACGCCCCTGGGCCGCCACGCATTGAGTCGCAAGGGTTGAACCGGGTGCCGCTCCAGTGCCGGAGCGGCTACCTGATCCAGATGACGCCCACCTGACGGCCGGTGATTTTGTCACGGCGGTAGGAAAAGAACTCCGGGGACGAGGCCGTGCACAGGTCCAGCGCAAAGATGTTGCCGGAGGGAATGCCCGCCTCGATGAGCTGCTCGCGGGTCAGGCTCCACAGATCCATGCAGCGCGTGGCCGGGTTGAAGCAGGATGAGAATCCCGGGCCCCATTCGGTCTCGAAATTGACAAATTCGCTCCTGCCCGGGCCAAGGCTCGGGCCGCGCACGGCCATGATCCCGGAAGGATCAAGGCCGTAGGCGGCGCAGAAGTTGCGCACTCCGGCGGCGGGAAAGTTGACGGCGTTGCCTCTCCACCCGCAGTGCAGGGCGGCAACGTGCCGTCCGGCGGCGTCCGCCAGCAGAATGGGCTGACAGTCCGCGGTCTTGATGACCAGTCCGTGCCCGGGCCGGTCCGTGCCCAGCCCGTCCCCCTCCAGTCTTGCCCCTTCAAAGCAATCATCCTCCAGATTCATGTGCATGGTCTGTCCGTGCACCTGCCTCAGTTCCTGCCAGACTTGAAAGCCCAGGGCCGTGCGCAGTTCCGCCCTGTTGGCCAGGACGGCCTTCTCATCGTCTCCGACCTCAAGCGACATGTTGGACTCGGCGTAGGCGCCCGTGCCGTGACCGCCCTGCCGGGTGGTGAAGACGCAGCCCACATTGTCAAGGCCAGGGAAGTGAAAGTCGATATATTTCAAAGACATGACTGTGTCTCCGCAAGGATGTGCAGGATGGATTCAGGGGTGACGATCATTTCCACCGGCCTGTCCCATGGCTCGACCGGAATGCTGTCCAGGACCTGGAAGGCGTAGGCCGGACCCACCAGCAGGGGGGCGTGGCCGAGGGAGGGCAGAAAGCGGTCGTAATAGCCGCCTCCGAAGCCGAGGCGGTATCCGCGCCGGTCGAAAGCCAAGGCCGGAAGAATGATGACCTCGGGCCGTGGGACCGGAACCAGCCGGGCCCGATCGGCCCGAGGTTCGATCAGGCCGAAGCAGCCGGGGCCCAGTTCCTCGCGGGAGGTTACGCTGTACGCGTCCATTATGCCGGGGGCGTTGTCGCGGCAGCCGGGCAGAAGGACTTCGCTGCCGCGCGCCCAGAAATGGTCCAGCAGGGGCCACGTATCGACTTCGCCCCGGGCCGGAAGATAAAGCATGACGCTGGAGGCGAGGCGGATGCGCTCCAGGGAAAGCAGGTTGTCCCGGATGCGGGCGCTGTCTTCCTGCACCAGGTTCAGGGGCAGATTCTGACGTTGTCTGCGCAGGGCAATTCGCAGAAGGTTTTTGCTGGACTCTTGCATGACGTGAGGCGCTCCTTTACCATGCCGTGAAAACACGACATTTACTCAAAGAGGGGATGACAGGCAAATGGCAAACCGCTTTTGGATAGTTTTTGGGGACATTCACGAACGCATCGGGGCCGTGGAGCGGATTGACGATCTCGGCCGCGCCGACGGAGTTTTTCTGTCCGGGGATCTGACCAATCTGGGCACGCGCGATGGCGCCGGGCACATCGTGTCCGCCGTGGCCGCGATCAATCCGCGCATCCATGCCCAGATCGGGAACATGGACACGCCGGCCGTGGATCGGGTGCTCACCGAACAGGGCATCAACGTTCACGGCCAGGTCGTGGACCTGGGCGGCGGGATCTGTCTGGCCGCCGTGGGCTATTCCACTCCCACGCCCTTCGGCACTCCTTCCGAGGTTGACGAAAGCCAGATCTGCCAGTGGATCCACGACGTGCTGGAGCGTGCCGGAGCCTTCGAGCACGTCATTCTCATGGTACACACCCCGCCGCGCGCGGAAGTGGTCGACAAGCTGCCTTCGGGAGCCCATGTCGGCAGTCCGGGGGTGCGTGCGCTGATCGAGAAGTACCAGCCTGCCATCGTCGTCACCGGCCATATCCACGAAGGGGCCGGCGAGGAGATGATCGCCCGGTCACACGTGCTGAATCCCGGAGCCTTTGCCCAGGGCGGGTATGTGCGCATCGACGAGACTCCGTCGGGCCTTGTGGCGGTCTTGCGGAGCGTGGCATGATCCTGCGCATGTATTCCTGGAACGTGAACGGATTCCGGGCCGTCCTTGGCAAGGGCTTCCGCGACTGGCTCGACCGGGCCGCACCCGACGTGCTCGGTCTGCAGGAGGTCAAGGCCGAGGAGGACCAGGTCGGCGGGGATCGTCTCTTTGACGGCTATCACTGCTACTGGAACGCCGCGCGCAGCAAGAAGGGCTATTCCGGCACGGCCTGCTACAGCCGCCCTGAGCCCCTGGCCGTGCACCGGGGCCTGCCCGATGCGCGTTTTCAGGGCGAGGGCCGGGTCATCCGCCTTGAGTTCGAGAAATTTCATTTTTTCAACATCTATTTTCCCAACGGCCAGATGAGCCAGGATCGCCTCGATTTCAAGATGGGATTCTACGACGCTTTTCTGGAGCACGCCCAGGAGCTAAGGCGGGAGAAGCCTATCGTGGTCTGCGGGGATTTCAACACCGCCCACCGCGAGATCGATCTGAAGAATCCCAAGGCCAACGAGAAGACGTCCGGTTTTTTGCCCATCGAGCGGGCCTGGCTGGACCGTTTCGTGGCCCACGGTTATGTGGACACGTTTCGCCACTGTCACGGAGACGTGGAGGATGCCTACTCGTGGTGGACGTACCGCTTCGGGGCCAGATCGAGAAACGTGGGGTGGCGCATCGATTATTTTTTCGTCTCCGAGGAACTTCGCGGCGCGGTCAGGGATGCTTGGATCGACGCCGATGTGCCCGGGTCCGACCATTGCCCTGTAGGGCTGGCGCTTGAATTGCCGTAATAATAATGGGGAACTCTTATGAGAAGGATGGACGCTGGTGAGTAAGCGCGACGAGATCCTGGCGGCGGCCCAGTCCCTTTTTGCCGAATACGGCTACGCCGGAACGACCATGCGCATGATCGCCGAGCGTGCGGGAGTGGCGTTTGGACTTGTGTCCCATTATTTCGGAAACAAGGAAAAGCTGTTTCTGGTGGCCGGTCACGAGATGATCGACGCCATGCTGCTGGGCATCAGACGGGACGCGGAGGCGGCGCAAAACGGATTGCAGGCTGTGGATATTTTCGTGAATTCCTACCTCTCCTATACCCTGGCCAACCGGGCGACCTTTCCCACCCTCATACGCTGCTCGCCTTTCAGCGACGACAATCCGCATCTGGATCGCCACAAGATCGGCGCGAAATTCGAGGAATTGATCAGGGAAATCGAGGTGAATCTGGCGCGAGGCATCGCCGACGGAACCATCGCCCAGGTTCCGGTCAAAGACTGCGCGCTCATGATCTACGCGGCCATGGTCGGGGCGGTTCGCACGGTTTTTCTGAGCCCCTTCGGAGATCCGGGACTTTTCGAGGAGACCCGCAGGTTCATTCTGCGGTCGCTGCGCCGTAGTGATAAAATGGAGGTGTAAGCCCTTTTCGGCTCGATGGTGGCGGATCGGGCGTGTCGCCAAGTCTTTGCCAAGCTCAGGCGTTTTTCAATGATCCGCCGAAAAATTCCCTCACAGAACTGAAATTGCAGATGATTGCGTCCCACATGCGCAGAGCGTCTTCTCTGGCCTCGATTCGGCAGGACATTTTGATCTGTATGTGCGGTTTTTGCGGGTCCCCGCCTGCGCCTTCATACTCCCAGCAGGCCGTTAGCCTGGGGACATCGGGACAGTCCTTGTCCTTGGGTTGGAGGATGTAAATCTCCTCCAAGCCTTTCAATCCGGCCAGGACGTTTTCTCGTGAGCGCAGAATTTTCAGTTCGATCCGGTACTTGCTGGTCACCGGTTTGACGGCTTCAGTGATGCGGGGCGGGTCACAGGGATGAGCGAAAAGATGGGCGTCAAAGCGAAGGCGAATCCTGTGCAATGATTCGGACGGCGGACGTTCCAGGCTCATGCCGGCTTGTTCGCTCCATGTTTTCAAGCCTTCGACTCTCCCTGCGGAGAAAAAAAAGCCGGTTGGCGAAACAATCTCGTTGCCGTGATGATACTTTCTGAAAAGGTTCAGGATCGGCCCGTTTACGGTGAGGCATGGTCCGCACGTGTCGAAGGGCCGGTTTTCTGTCAGACACAGGATAACTTCCGGCATGCCTATATAGACTTCAAGGTTGTGATCGGCCCTGCTGCCGTTGCAACAGCGCAACATGGACGGAAATCCGAAGAGGTCGCTGACATCCGTTTCGTCCCATCTCTCACGGACAGACAGCCCCTTGATTTCGTTTGCCATGCCTGCTTTCGTCCCGAGCGATTCCTTGAGCGCGTCCAGGTTGCGCTTATTTAGTCCGGGTTTCCAGGGAATCTCCTCGACGGCTATGCCGTTGACTTTAAACCAAGTCGCGGAAAGCTCCATGCTTTCGTGTACGGGTAATACGAACCGTCCCACTGGGCGCAAGATCACGGGGCAAGGCGGGAGTTTCGCATCGGGGGCGACAGTGTCGGTAACCATGAAATGGAACCCTCCCAAAAAAAGATTGGCAAGCAGGATCTGCAAAGATGTCACTGCAAAACCGGACAATGTGAATTTTGTCCCGATTTTAAGGTAAAATCAATCTTTGTAATGGTAGGATTTTCTGTATTCTGCCGTTAGCGACGCACTTTCGGCATACCGAAAAGGTACTTCCGCCTAGAAATTGAAGACTTTCGCTTCCGCGGCCAAGTCGATCAGGTGTGGTCCCCCGTCCAGAGCCATGTTGGCGTAGAACCGCGCTTCGTCCACGCCCCTGTTTCTCGCGCACGGCGTGCAGATTCCGATTTCGATTTCCTCTTCGACAAGATAGGGCAGATAGTCTCCCGGACAGTCGCCGGTCAGGGTCTTCTGGCCCGTGTCCCTGGACATGTCCGCCCAGAGCACTCCTCCGTCGATGAAGAACAGGTTGACATGGTGCCCTTTGGAGTGGGCGATGCGAGCGAACTGAAAACAGCGGGTCGCCGCCTCGTTATCGTCCTTGCCGAGAATAAACAGGAATTTGGCCATTTCATCCTCCCGTGTTACGAATGCGCTTCACTAGAATGCTTCATTCGTAAAATCAATGCATTCTGAGAAGGACCTCTTGGAAAATATACGCGAATACGTGCGTTGTTCTGTATCTTGGCCGCGCTCGGTCAATATTCCAGCTTTCCCTCTCTTGGAGAAATGTCAAAAAACGGATACGTGAATTTCATGTCCATGAACAGCCACAATACGGAAAAAAAGCTGCCGTTTCGTCCGGTAGCCCTCGGCATTCCTGAGCGTCTTATGCCCGTGGTCCTCGATTGCGCGCGGCAACTGGAAGGGGAGGGGGTACGCGGCAAGGCCCTGCGCCGTCTTTTCGTCCGCCTGGCGCAGGATCCGAAGTCGTTCGCGGACCATCCGGTCCTGGGCGGCCTGGCCGGGATGCTTGGCGGCGAGTCGTCGCCGGGCGCGGCCTTTTCCGTGACGGAGGTTCCCTGGCGGGCCTGGGGCGAGGATCTCGACCCCAAGGCGGTGCAGCAGCTTCGTGACGGATGCGGCTTGCCGGTGGCCGTGAGCGGGGCGCTCATGCCCGACGCCCATGTCGGTTACGGCCTGCCCATTGGCGGCGTGCTGGCCGTGACGGAAGCGGTCATCCCCTACGGCGTCGGCATGGACATCGCCTGCCGGATGAAGATGAGCGTTTTTGCGGTTTCCCCGGATCTGGTCGATACGAACGGCGACGAGCTGGCGCGGGCCATCGAGCAGGAAACCTGCTTCGGGGTCGGCGGTCAGTTCAAGGTCCGCAAGGATCATGCGGTCATGCACGAGGACTGGGGCTTTTCCCCCGTGCCGCGGCGGATGCACGACACGGCCTGGGCCCAGCTCGGGACCAGCGGCTCGGGCAATCATTTCGTCGAATGGGGCGTACTGGATGTGCCCAGGGCCATGCCGGGCCTGCCCGAGGGCACGTATCTGGCACTCATGTCCCACAGCGGCAGTCGCGGCACCGGCGGGGAAGTGGCCAAGTACTACAGCGCGCTGGCCAGACGCCTGCATCCGGAGTTGCCGCGCGCCCTTGGGCATCTGGCCTGGCTGGGGCTGGATACGGACGAAGGGCGGGAATACTGGGCCGCCATGGAGCTCATGGGTCGGTACAGCGCGGCCAACCATGCTCTCATCCATGCCGCCGTGGCCGGGCGTCTTGGTCTGACGCCGCTTTTCGGCATCGAGAATCATCACAATTTCGCCTGGCGGGAGATTCACGACGGGCGTGAGGTCATCGTGCACCGCAAGGGCGCGACCCCGGCCGGGCGGGATGTTTTCGGAATCATTCCCGGAACCATGGTCGATCCGGCCGTTGTGGTCGAGGGGCTGGGCAACCCGATGTCCCTGTGCTCGGCGGCCCACGGTGCGGGCCGGGTCATGAGCCGCAAGGAGGCCCTTGCGCGCTTTCGCAGGTCCGATCTGGAGCATGTCCTCAAGGAGCGGAGGGTGCGGCTCCTGTCGGGCGGGCTCGACGAGGTGCCCATGGCCTACAAGGACATACGGGAAGTCATGGCCGCGCAGGCCGATCTGGTGCGTATTCGCGGAACTTTTTTACCGCGCATCGTGAAAATGGCGAAATAAGGAGAAAAGCATGGCCCTTGTCGTTCAGAAATACGGAGGCAGCAGCGTGGCCACCCCGGACAAGATCCGGGATCTGGCGCGGCGCATCGTGGCCAGGCACGAGAGCGGCGACAAGGTGGTCGTTGTGGTATCGGCCATGGGCAAGAGCACCGACGCGCTGGTCGGTCAGGCCCGGGAGCTGGCCCAAAACCCCGACCCGCGCGAAATGGACATGCTCGTCTCGGCCGGGGAACGCATCTCCATCGCCATGATGAGCATTGCCATAAACGGCATCAGGCCTGGCCTTGCAGTGTCTTTCACCGGTTCGCAGATCGGGCTGATCACCGACTGCAATCACGGGGACGCCAGGGTTCTGGAGATAAAGGGCGATCGTCTGCGCGAGGCTCTGGATCAGGGCCGCGTGGTTGTCGTGGCCGGATTTCAGGGCGTGTCCACGGCCAGGGAGATCACCACCCTTGGCCGGGGCGGCTCGGACACCACGGCCGTGGCGGTGGCGGCGGCCCTTTCGGCCGACGTGTGCGAGATATATTCGGATGTGGACGGGGTCTACACTTCGGACCCGCGTCTTGCGCCCTCGGCCCGTCGTCTGGACACCGTGGACTACGAGACCATGCTTGAGATGTCCGCCGCCGGGGCCAAGGTCCTGAAGGACGACGCCGTGGAGTATGCCCGTCGTCTGGGGGTGCGCATCGCCGCCGGGTCCAGCAGTTCCGGGCTCATCGGCACCATCGTTTCCAACGGGAACCTGAACCGCGATACCCTGCAGGCCATGGTCTATCATGACCGCCTGCGCTGGATCGCCTGTGAAGCGGGCGTGCCCCTGCCTCCGGACTGCCGGTTGTGTCAGTCCGTGGAGGGTCTGCGTGTCGTCATCGTGGACGAAAAACATGCCGGAGCCCTGGAAGGGGTCCCGTGCGTGAGCCTGTCACTCATCGGTTCGCGGGTGGCGGCGCAGCGCGACCGTGTCAGCGCGGTGCTGGCGCGTCTGGAAGAGTCCGGGAACCGCGTGCTGGCCATCAGCAGCACGGCCACTAAGTATGAGATTTTTCTGGAAGACGCGGTGCCGCAGCCCGTGGTGGCCGCGATCCACGACATGCTTTTCGCGTAGAGCGCGGCGATGGGCGATGAAACCCCCGTGTCTGGAGACGGCGCGGGGGTTTTCTGGTTCCTAGTGGCAGATCCACAAGGTCGTGGATTCGAGTTGTTTGAGCAGGTTCATGCTGACCGAACCCAGAAGGTGCAGGGTTCTGCTTTCTCCCCGACCCGTGCGCCCCGTGGCCAGGACTCCGTATCCGCCTTCCCGGGCCACGCTCAGGATGGTGTCCGTGATGCTGGTGCATTTTACAATCTTCTGATGAATGCGGCGTCCGGCAACGCCGTTTTCTTCGAGCATGCGCCGGGCCTGGGCCAAGGCGTCCTCCGGGACTGCCGGGGATGAGCCGCAGGCCACGTGCAGCAAGGTGATCTCGTGTTCGGGGGCGTTGGCGAGCATGAAGCCGACATGGTCGGCGCAGCGCAGGCTGGCGGGAGAGCCGTCGGTGCAGAGCAGCACGCTTGGAGCGGGTTTTTCGTCACTGCGACAGATCCACAGGGGGATTTCCATGGGCGTAGTGAATATCTGTTTGCTCACGCTTTCGTCGATAAGCTCTTCCAGGCGGGACAAGCCCCTGCGGCCCAGTGCGATGGCGTCATAGATGCCGGCGATGCCTTCCTGAATGATGTCCTTGGCCGTGCCGAGCTGTTTGAAGGTGATTTTCTTGTGGATGTTGGCCCGGGGGAAATGCTTGTTCACAAGCAGTTCTTCGGCCCTGTCGAGGGCAGTCTGGGCCAGGCTTTTGGTCTGGGTTTCCCTGCGGCTCAGGTTCCCGTAATCCTGGATTATCTCCGCCTCGGTCAGCCCTGCCTTGGGATTCGGGGCGACGTAGAGGAGGGTCAACTGCGGGTATTCGGCGGTGGCAAAGAAGCCGGCAACGAATCGTACGGCCTGCAAGGAGCTGAAGTCATCACTTACGGTCAACAGAATATGTCTGTCCATGTGGCTATCCTCGTGCGGTGGGTTTCAATATGTTGTGATGTAGAGCAAAGCACGGGGGCTTGCAATCGCGGGAGACTTTATTCGCTTCATTCCTGTGACGCTGCCTCGATTTGAACGACCGTCGTCTCGTTGTCCGTGACGCTGAAAGGAGTCAGCCGGACCGTAACGCCGCTGTCCTCGCGCCTGGGTTCAAGCAGAATGTAGTCTCCGGGTTGCATGGCGCAGGTCAGGCCGTCCCGGGTTTTTTCCCAGGGCAGGTCATCGAGGGTGCGCAGGAAGCCTTCATCGATTCCGGCTACGCCGAAATCCTGCAAGGGGCGCAAGTCCTTGCCTCCCGTGACGTGCAGCGCGCCACGGGCCGGCACGGCGGCTTGCATCTCCCAGAATTGCCAATTCACGCCGTCAAAATACTCCACGCCCTTGAAATCAACAGCGCAGCGGGCTGGAACGCCCATGGTGCGCAAGGCTGCCGCGGCCAGCACCGCCTTGTCCGAAGTCGAGGAACAAAAACCGCCTGCAAGGGTTTGACCTGGGGTCAGGGGCGGGCCAAACAGGGTTGCCGGCAGGATGGGCAGGCCGTCGATGCGGGACCGGATGGCCTGCATCTTTTTTTCGAGGGGCAGGCCAATGTACTTTTCGAGCCACGGAAGCAACTGGGCGCGCCATGGTGACCATGGTTCAAGATGAAGCCTGGGGGAGAGCACGAAGCGGGTGAAGATCTCATCGTCATAGGAGAGACTGGCCTTGGCCGAAGCCTCCCTGGCAAAGGTCGCAAGCTCGATGTCGCGGGGCAGGCTGCCGGGTTCGGCTTGCAGCAGGTCCTTGTCGTCGAGGCCGGTCAGCACGGGCACGAGCCAGGGCGTGGATGGACCGGCGGGCTGATCCAGAAGGCGCAGCCAGTGCGGGGTGCTTTCTCCCGCCAGGGCCAGACGTTCGCGCAGCGGCGCTGGCAGGTCGCGCAGAAATGGCTCCCAGCGCTGCTCGCGCTCCTTGCGCAGGCGTTTGAGCCTTGTGCTTGTCGAGATATTGAAAGCGCTTTCAGCGGGGCCGGGATGGGAAAAGCGGATGGATTCGGGGAGTGCGCGGGGAGCGTCGGCCTGGAGCCGAACCCGCGTTTCGTCCATGTCCCGGGTGTCGAGCAGGGTCCAGGCGAGACCGCCGTCGGCGACGCAGGAAACGAAGAAGATCCCGGGGCCGAGGACGACCCTGGCCATGCCGTCGTCGTTGGTGACGGCCTTGGTCACGGGTCTGAGGCCGCCCAGGGAATAGACGCAGAAGAACACGTCGCGGCCCGCATCGGGCTGGTCGTCGGCCAGGCGCACGCTGACCTGGACCGGGGTGCCCCGCGTGTAGGCGGAGGTATTGTCGACGAGGGCGAAGCCGGTACCCATGCGGTACACCGCCGGGTCCTGGGGCTGGCCAAAGACATACGCCACGACCTTGGCCATGCGCGGCGCCTCGGCCGCGAACCAGGTCTGGTTCAGGGTGGAAAACTCAGTCCCGCTTTCCAGGAATTTCCAGCCGTCCCTGGTCCAGGCTTCGACCCAGGCATGGTTGCCGTCGGTGTGCTGCCACCACGGAACCATAGCCTGGCGCACCGGCAGGCCCACGGCGCGGGCCGCTGCCAGAAAGAGGATGTTCGTTTCCTCGCAGCGCCCATATCCGGCGTCGAGGATGGACATCACTCCCAGGTCGCGGCGGGAGGTGGGGCGGTATTGGGCCTTTTGCGCGCACCATTTGCCAACGCGCGCAAGCGCTTCCTCCATGCTCCCGGCCGTGGCGCACAGCGGGGCCAGTTCGGCGAAGAGCATGGCCCGATGAGGCTGGAAGGGCTCCTGGCTGGCGCGGTGCGGCAGGACGTAGTGCAGGAAGGTGTCCCAGGGAACTGTCTTGCCCCAGGGCATGGCATCTCGCGCCAGGAATGCATAGTCCAGGTTTTCGCTCAGCGCGCGGGCGTCCATGGACAGCCTGTCGGCCGGGGGTAGGTTATCCAGCAGAAAGCGCGCGGCCAGGGATTTTTCCGGATCTTCAAGGTACATGTTCTCGAAGGCTTTCAGTTCGTCCGCGTTGGGGTTGGCGGCGTCCGGGATGGAGAACGAGGTCGAGAGGCCCGGTGCCGGTTGGCGTCCGGCGCAGCCTCCGAGAATGACGAGCAGAACGAGGAGCTTGACGAGGGTGGGGAGCTGTAAGGTGTTCATGGAGGACAATGTAGCGGTGGAACCAAGACGCTGTCCAGAACGGGCTTGCGGTCTTGGACCGGTATTTTTGTACGGACGGCGATGCTTCGAGGAGGGAGAAACGGCCTCCGGGAAGGTTCCCGAAGGTCACGATTTTTTCCGGGCAAATCCTGGTGGACTCGTCTGGTCTCGGCAGATAAACAAAGGCGTTTCAAGAGGTTTGATCCCCATTTCTCTAGCATTCTGGAAGCTGCCCTTGTCCACCAACCGAACCATCGCCAAGAACGCATCCATCGTTTCCGGCGCCACCATGCTGAGCCGGGTGCTCGGGCTCGTGCGTGATCTGATCATGGCCTACGCCCTGGGCGCGTCCGTGCTGGCCGACGCGTTTTTCGTGGCCTTTCGTGTCCCCAACCTGCTCCGCAGTCTCTTTGCCGAAGGCTCCCTGACCATGGCCTTCGTGCCTACCTTCGTCAAAATCCGGCAGAGCGAGGGCGACGGGGCGGCCTTCGTGCTGGCCAGATCCATCCAGTTCTGGCTGCTGATCATCCTCGGCCTGCTGACTGTTTTCGTACTGCTCTTCCCCAAGGCCGTGACCCTGCTCATAGCCTCGGGTTTCGCGGCCAAGCGGCCGGAGCTTTTCGAGCTGACCGCGAGTCTGGTCCAGATCTGCTTTCCCTACATCCTGTTCATTTCCGGAGTTGCCCTGTGCATGGGCATCCTGAACAGCATGGGGCATTTTCTCATCCCGGCCCTGGCTCCGTGCATTCTCAACATCGTGCTCATAGCCGCAAGCCTCCTGGCCATAAAGGTCGGCGGGAACGTGGCCGTGTACCTGGCCTGGGGTGTGCTTGTGGCCGGAATCGGACAATGGCTCCTGCAGCAGCCCATCCTGCGCTCCAAGGGTTTTTCCTGGATCGGGCCGGTGGAGCCGACGGGACCGGGCGTGCGGCGCATCGGCACGCTCATGCTGCCCACCATCCTGGGTTCCGCCGTGTACCAGATCAACATCCTGATCAGCACGGGCATGGCCTCCTTTCTGCCCGAGGGATCCGTGTCGTACCTCTATTACGCCGACCGGCTCTTCCAGTTTCCCCTGGGCGTTTTCGGCGTGGCCGTGGGCGTGGCCACCCTGCCTTCGCTGTCCATTCTGGCCGCGCCCGAGAAACGCACGGAGTTCCGGGAAACACTGGCCACCTCCCTGGGCCTGACCCTGTTCGTGAACCTGCCCGCCGCCGCGGGCCTGGCCGGATTGTCGCTGCCCCTGGTGGACCTGCTCTTCGGACGCGGGGAGTTTTCTTCGGCGGCGGTGCACGGCACGGCCATGGCCCTGCTTGGCTACGTGGTCGGCCTGCCCGCCTTTTCGAGCGTGCGCTCCCTGGCCTCGGCCTACTATGCCCTGGGCGACACCAAAACCCCGGTGCGCGTGGCCCTGGGAAGCCTGTGCGTTTTCGTGGTTGCCGGCTACACGGGCATGCAGGTGCTCGGGCACGTGGGCCTGGCCCTGGCCTCGTCCCTGTCGGCCTGGATCAACGTGGTGCTCCTTGGTTTCCTGCTGCGGCGGCATTGCGGAGCCTGGTTCCGGGTGAATCGCGACATGGTCGTCTCGTTCGCCCTGAGTCTGGCCATGCTCGGCGGATGCTGGATGAGCACCCGGCTCGGCCCGATCTGCCTGCTCTTCATCCCCGTCTGGGCGGCCCTGTACATGGGGGCGGCCCTGCTTCTGAACGTAAGCCAGGCGCGGCTTTTCGCCAACGTGCTGGGCAGGCGGTCCTGGCGCAAAAGAGCCTGACTTGAACTGCGCGCGCTTTGACGTTAGGCTTGTCGTTTCCATTCACCACAGAAAAACCGACCAATGAGGACCACATATGATCCGCATCAATGAAAATTATCTCAAGCTCAAGGCTTCCTACCTTTTTGCCGACATCTCCCGGCGCGTGACCGCTTTCCAGCAGGCCAACCCCGACAAGAAGATCATCCGCCTCGGCATCGGCGACGTGACCGAGCCACTGCCCGAAGCGGTCGTGGCGGCCTTTCACAAGGGCGTGGACGAGATGGCCGACGCCGGAACGTTTCGCGGCTATGGCCCGGAGCAGGGCTATGATTTTCTGCGCGACCTGATCGCAAAAGAGGATTTCCAGTCGCGCGGGGCGGACATCTCCGGCGACGAGATCTTTGTCAGCGATGGGGCCAAGTGCGATACCGGCAACATCCAGGAGCTTTTTGCCGGAGACATCCGCATCGCCATCCCCGATCCGGTCTATCCGGTCTACGTCGACACCAACGTCATGGCCGGGCGCACCGGGCAGAACGTGGACGGCCGCTACGAAGGGCTCGTCTATCTTGATGGCACCCGGGAAAACGGCTTCATTCCCGAACTGCCCGGGGAGCCCGTGGACCTCATCTACCTGTGCTACCCCAACAACCCCACCGGCGCGACCATCACCAGGCCCCAGCTCAAGGCCTGGGTGGATTACGCCCGCGAGAACAAGGCGCTCATCCTTTTTGACGCCGCCTACGAGGCCTTCGTCCGCGATCCCGAGCTGCCCAGATCCATCTATGAGATCGAAGGCGCGCGCGAGGTGGCCATCGAGTTCCGCTCCCTGTCCAAGACCGCCGGGTTCACGGGCACGCGTCTGGCCTTCACCGTGGTGCCGAAGACCTGCATGGCCTACGACAGCCAGGGGGGCGCGCACAGCCTGCATGCCATGTGGAACCGCCGCCACACCACCAAGTTCAACGGCGTGTCCTATCCGGTGCAAAGAGCCGCCGCGGCCGTATATTCGCCCGAGGGCAAGGCGCAGTCCAGGGCGCTGGTGGATCACTACTTGAACAACGCGGCCATCATCCGCAAGGAAATGACCGCGCTTGGCTACGACTGCGTCGGCGGCGAGAATTCGCCCTATGTCTGGATCGACGGCAAGATGGGCTCATGGGATTTTTTCGACATGCTCTTAAGCAAGGCCGCCGTGGTCTGCACTCCGGGTGCCGGCTTCGGATCCTGCGGCGAAGGCTACATCCGCATCTCCGCCTTCAACAGTCTGGCCAACGTCCAGGAGGCCATGGAGCGGCTGCGCGCCGTCCTGAAATAGCATGACCACGACGGCCGAGGAACAGGCCCGGCGGAATTTTCCGCGCGGGCTCTCCCAGCCGGAGACGGGTTTTCGTTTTTCCATGGACGCGCTGCTCCTGGCCGCCTTTGCCGGGCGGGAGCAGGTGCGTGGCCGGGTTCTGGACCTGGGGACCGGATGCGGGGTGGTGGGGCTTGGATTGGCCCTTGACCACCCCGATTTTTTTGGGGTCGGCCTGGATCTGAACCCGGACATGCTGCGCCATGCGCGCGAAAATGTCCGCCGCCTGGGTTTTGACGAACGCTTCGCCCTGCTTCGGGCCGACGTGCGCGGGCCGTGGGGCCTTGCGCCTGAAAGCATGGATCTGGTGCTCTCGAATCCGCCGTACCGCGATCCCGGCCGAGGCCGGACTTGCCCGGACGAGAGCAAGACGCTGGCGCGCTTCGAGCACCGGGCCGGGCTTTCGGATTTTGTGCGGGCCGCCGGGTATCTGGTGCGCAACCGCAAGAGTTGCGCCTTCATCCATCTGGCCGAAAGAATTGACGAATTGCTGGACCTGCTGCGCGCTTCCCGGCTTCAGCCCAAGGAACTGCTCTTTGTGCATCAGCGCCATGACAGCACGGCCCGGCTGGTGCTTGTGCGCGCCTTCAAGAACGGCGGGGCGGGCCTTGCGGTGCATCCTCCCCTGATTCTGCATGAGGGCCGGGGCAGCCAGACGCGCCTGACCGCCTCGGCGCTGTCATTCTGCCCACGCCTGGCCTGCAACGCGGACCCCGGAAACAGGAATTCCCGCACAAATGGCGGGAATTCGAAAAAGCCTTGAACCGGACGTGATCCGGAACTTATTTGCTCATGCGGCCGATGATGAAGGAAATGAGGGCCGTGGCGAACAGCAGGCCGAGGACGTAATCCGTGTCCAGGG
Organism: Desulfomicrobium macestii; assembly: GCF_014873765.1. Lineage (NCBI taxonomy): Bacteria > Pseudomonadati > Thermodesulfobacteriota > Desulfovibrionia > Desulfovibrionales > Desulfomicrobiaceae > Desulfomicrobium > Desulfomicrobium macestii. The sequence goes on from NZ_JADBGG010000001.1 coordinate 214,817, forward strand.
CTGCCTGCAGGGTGGTGGTGATTTCGACGAAGGTGTCCTTGATGGGATAATGCTCTTCCATGGATGCTCCTGCCTGGATGCTCCTGCCGACATGAACGGGGCCCGTGAACGTGTCCACGGGCCCCGGGGTGATGGCAAGCGGATTTAGTTGAGGTTGTCCCGAACCCAGAAGGTCAGGTTGTATTTTTCGGTCAGTTCCTTTTGCAGTTCGTTCAGTGCGGACTTGTCCATGTCCATGATGCGGATGAAGACTTGGCGGTAGCCCTTCTCGACCTTGTCGTAGGAGGTCAGGATGGAGCTGATGCGGGCTTTGTGTCCGCGAATGCAGTCGAGCACTTCCTTCAGGCTGCCTCGAACGTCGGAAAGTTGGAGGCCGATCTGTATTCCGCCGTGGTAAACGCCTGTGTTGCTCAGAAGTACGCTGTAGACTTCGTTCTGGGTCATGATGCCGACCAGTTCGTCCTTGTCGTTCAGCACGGGCAGGCCGGAAATTTTCTTGTCGTGCATGATGGCCGCGCACTTCACCACCGTGTCCGATTCCCTGATGGTTATGGGATTCGGGGTCATGATGTTTTTGACCTTGATCTCGGAGAGCAGGTAGTAAAGCTCGTGCACGTCAAGGGTCGTGGCCTTGGAGGGGGAGGCTTCCTTCACGTCGCGGTCGCTGAGCATCCCGAGCAGCTTGCCCTTTTCATCGACCACGGGCAGACGGCGGATGCCTTTTTCCTTCATCAGCTTGGCCGCTCTCATCATGGAGGTTTCGGGGTCCACCGTGACAACGTCCTTGGTCATCCATTCCTTTATGATCATGTTATTTCTCCTTGGAGGCGGGTTGCCGCCCTAGATGAGGCAATGTTGCTTTCAAAGCAGTGGAAATTGCATGTAAGTTGTTCATGGAATAATACCTTTTCAGCATTCCGTCAAAGGCTCCGTGCCGAATTGCAGGCAGCTCCGGCATAGATTTCGGGTCTTCGATGAGCCAGGGCCGGGATGTTTCGGCGGATGGCGGTCAGTTCGGCCAGATCGATGCTGCCCAGGGTCAGGCCCTCGCGCATTTCGTCCGCCAGGGTGATTTCGCCGCCGGGAGTGACGAAGAGGGACCGTCCGCCAAAAGGAAAGGCTCCTTGGGTTCCGACCCGGTTGGCGCCCAGCAGATAGCACTGGTTTTCAAGGGCCCGGGCCGTGCAGAGGGTCTGCCAGATGTCCGTGCGCACCCGGGGCCAGGCCGAAGCCAGGAGCATGGCCTGGCTTCCGCCGAGCGCCTGCGCCCGGTAGAGTTCGGGAAAGCGCAGGTCGTAGCATATGGAGAGGCCGAAGCGGATTCCCTCGAAGTCGAAACAGACGATCTCGCCGCCGGGACTGAAGACCCCGGTTTCGTCGGCATCCGTGGCCGTGAAAAGATGGATTTTGCGGTAGGTGGCCAGGATGTCGCCTTTCGGGCCGAAGGCCACCAGCGCATTGGCCAGTCCGTCCGGCCCGGGCAGGCACACGCCGCAGGCCAGGCAGAGTTCATGCTCCCGCGCCAGTTCCGAGAGTTCGTCCCGGACCCTGGGCCACCAGTCGCGGCCGCCGAGCGCGATGGCCGGCATGTCGTAGCCGAGGTCCGATATTTCCGGAAAGAGCAGCAGGCGGCAGGACGCTTCGGCCCCCACCCGGACCGCGGCGCGGATCTTGTCCAGATTGCCGCGCACATCTCCTGGAAGTCCGGACAGTTGAACTGCGGCGATTTTCATGTGATACCCCCCAAGCTGAACACGTCACGAATTCGAATTATGAGGAAACACATGCCCGAGTTGCATCTTGATTGTCCAGCCGGGATCGCCGGCGATATGTTCCTGGCGGCCATGGCCGACCTGGGAGTGGAGCTGGCCCCCTTGCACGCCGCTTTTGCCGGGGCCGGAGTAGATGTCGAAATCGCGGCCCTTGAAGCCCGTGACAAGGGCATACGCGGCAAACGCATGCACATCGCCGCCCCCCATGCCCAGCCCCTGCGGCATCTGGCCGACCTGACGGCCATTGTGCGGGCCTTGCCTTTTTCGGAGAATGTCCGTTCACGCAGCGAGGCCGCCCTTGAGCGTCTGGCCGAGGTCGAGGCGCGGGTGCATGGCTGCGCGGTGGCTGATGTGCACTTTCATGAAGTCGGGGCCGTGGACACGCTGGTCGACGTGGTCGGGGCCTTTTGGGCTCTGGAAGTGCTTGGTGTCGTCCGCGTGACCTGCTCCCGCTTGCCCTGGTTTTCGGGCACGGTGCAGTGCGCGCATGGGCTCATGCCCCTGCCCGCCCCGGCGACGACACTCCTTTTGCAGGGAAAGCCCGTGTACCCGACGGAGCTGGTCGGGGAGCTGATCACCCCCACGGGCGCGCTTCTCCTGGACCGGATGGTCGACGAGTTCACGTCAGGTCCCACTGGATGTCTTGAGCGCTCCGGGCTTGGCCTTGGGACCATGGAGCTGCCCACGGTCAACGGCCTGCGCGTCCTGCTTCTGGCCGGGGACGGGCCGGGGCTGGAGCGGGTCACGGTGCTTGAGACCAATGTCGATCATCTCACGGGGGAGGAGATAGGCGGGGTTTTTAACGTGTTGCTTGATGCCGGGGCGCTGGATGTGCTTTTCCTGCCCGGAGTGATGAAGAAAAACCGGCCCGGGGGACTTTTGCAGGTGCTGTGCAGGCCCGGGGATCTGGCTCGTATCCGCGATCTGACCTTTGCCCAGACCATGACCCTTGGGCTGCGCATGACCGAGACGACCCGCGCCGTGCTGCCCCGCGCCGCGTCCACGCGGCCCACGCCCTGGGGCGATGTGGACGTCAAGGAAACCGTCATCGGAGAGGAAAATTACGCCCGCCCCGAATTTGAGGCCCTGCAGGCCCTGGCCAGACGCACGGGCCGCTCCGTGGCCCAGTTGCGCTACCTGCTGGACAAAGACTGAATGCCGGCCCGGGTGTTGCGGTCCGCGCGGTCCATCCGGTCCATTTCGTCCATCGCTCCGATCCTGATCAGTACCCGCGTCCGGTAAGCAGCCGGTCCAGCTGATTGGAAAATTCCTGCCGATCCCGGGCGCCAAGGGCCGAAGGCCCGCCGGTCATGACCCCGCACCCGCGCATCTCGTCCAGAAAATCGCGCATGGTCAGGCGGCTGCGGATGTTGTCCGGCGTGAACAGTTCGCCCCGTGGACTAAGGCCCAGTCCGCCCTTTTCGATGACCCCCGAAGCCAGCGGGATGTCGGTGGTGATGACCAGGTCTCCGTCGCGGGCCTGCTCCACGATGGCCAGGTCCGCTTTGTCGAAACCCGCGCCGACCTGCACGAAATCGATGAATTCGGATTTGGGCACGGGGAAGCGTGAATTGGCCACCAGGATGAGCCGCACCTTGCGCCGGTCGGCCGCACGGTAGAGGATGTCCTTGATCACCCTGGGGCAGGCGTCGGCATCAACCCAGATGCGCATGGGCGTGTCGATCATGATTCAGCCTTCCTGGCCGTTGTGGGCGTCGGGCAGGTGGGCGCGCAGGAAGATGCCCGGTTCAAGCTCCGGATGGTCGCAATGCAGGAGCAGGCGCAGCCCGCTGTGGGCGGTGCTCAGGTGAAAGCCTTCCTCTTTTTCAACGCCATAGTCCCCGGAGGCCAGCAGCGGGCGGCGCAGGCCGGGGAGCACGATTTCAAGAGGGGCGCCGACCTGAAAGCGGCACTTGACGTCCATGAGCCACAGCCCCGGACGCACGGGTTCGATCAGCTTGGCGACGATATTTTTTTTGAGATTTTTGGGCAGGGCGGGGCGCAGGGTGATGCGCTCGGGGGTGAAGAATCCGGTTGAGAGCGACCGCGTGCCGAGTTGCTGCAATTCCTCAAGATACAGTGCGGGGCGAAACGCGCCCTGTTCCAGATCGTTCAATGCCGTGCGGTAGATGTCCGTGACCTGGGCCAGATAGGACGGCGTCTTCATGCGTCCCTCGATCTTCAGGCTGCTTATGCCCGCTTGCCGGAACCAGCGCAGGTACTTGATCAGACACAGGTCCTGGGCACCCATGATCTGCGTGTACTGCTCGTCCTCGCAGACCTCCCACATGTCCTGGCCCGGGCGCAGGCGTTCTTCCAGACGAACGGCGGTGATCTTGTAGTCGAAGCGGCAGGGGTGCGTGCACAGGCCCAGGTTGCCCGAACGCTGGTTCAGGTGCGCGGACAGCAGGCAGCGACCCGAGATGGCCATGCACATGGCTCCGTGCACGAACACCTCCAGTTCAAGATCACGAACTTTTTGCGCCATGGCCCGGATGCGACCGGCGCCAAGCTCCCTGGCCACATTGACCCTGCGCACGCCCTGATCCCGCCAGAACATGGCCGAGGCGGAGTTGGACGTGTTGGCCTGGGTGGAGAGGTGGATGGGAATGTGCGGAATTCTTTTTCGGGCCATGGCCACGATGCCGGGGTCGGCGATGATGACGCCGTCCACGTTGCAGGCGTCGATCTCTTCCAGATACCGCTCCACGTCGCTCAGGTGCTCTTCCCAGGCCAGCAGGTTCAGTGTGAAGTAGACCTTGGCCCCGTGCCGGTGCGTCTCTTTGACCGCATTTTCAAGTTCGGGGAATGAGAAGCCGTCGCTTTTGGCGCGCAGGCTCAGGGACTGGCCGCCAAGATAGACGGCGTCGGCGCCGTAGCGCAGGGCCGTGGCCAACTTGTCCGGGCTGCCGACAGGGACGAGAAGTTCGGGGGATGGTGTCATGTGTTACGAGCAGGTTGGAAATTGAAAACCGAGTTTTTGACGTGCTTCCTTCATGCGCCGCACCAGCTCGTAGGAGGGGCGCAGGCCGCCCTTGCCCCGGCCCAGGGCGATGCCCCGCTTGTTGTCGCCATGAAAGTCCGAGCCCGCGCTCGGGAGCAGGTCCAGCTTGTTGCACAGGCCTGCGTAAAAATTTGTCTGGGCCTGGGTGTGCATGGAATAAAAGACTTCCATGCCGTCGAGGCCGAAATCCTTGAGCTCGCGCAGCACGTTCTCCACCTCGTCTTTTTCGAGCTTCAACGTGCAGGGATGGGCCAGGATGACCGTGGCCTGTTCGTCTTTAAGAAGCTCGATGGCCTCGCGGGGGCGGAGTTTTTCCTTGGGTGCGTAGCCCTTGGTGCCGGGCCGCAGCCAGTTCAGGAACGCATCCTGGAAATTGATCGCGAAGCCTTTTTGCACCAGCAGTTGCGCGAAATGGGGACGACCTATGGAACCGCCAGTGGTGATATCCTCCAGTTCGGTGTGGGTGATGTCCACACCGTAGGAGTTCAGGTTGGCGATGATGTTTTCGTTGCGCGCCGTGCGCAGGTCGCTCAGGCGGTCCAAGGTGGCTTGCAGGCGCGGCGGGTGCTGGGGCAGCCACAGGCCCAGCAGATGCATGCTGCCGCGTTCGAATTCAACGCTCAGTTCGCACCCCCCGATGACTTCCAGGCCGAGTTCGCGTCCTGCGGCGCAGGCTTCGGGCAGCCCCATGACCGTGTCGTGGTCGGTCAGGGCGATGGCCTTGAGGCGTGCGGCAACGGCCGCGGCGACGAGCTCCGAGGGACTTAAAGTGCCATCGGACGCGGTGGAGTGGGTGTGAAGATCTATTTCCGGCATAAGCTCATGGGTACGGCAGGGGCCGGGGGATGACAAGGGTGTTTGCCAGGCCGGATCCGGCGACAAAAAAACGGCACGCGTTGAATTGCGCGTGCCGGGAATTCTCGACAGGGGGGATTATTTGAAGCGGTAGGTGATTCTGCCGCGAGTCAGGTCATAGGGAGAAAGCTCCAGCTTGACCCTGTCACCGGGCAGGATGCGGATGTAGAACTTGCGCATCTTTCCTGAGATGTGTCCAAGCACCTGATGGCCATTTTCCAGACGAACCAGAAACATGGCATTGGGCATGGCTTCCTCGACGACACCTTCAACTTCGATAGACTCTTCCTTGGCCATATAAAACGGATACCTTCTCTGTTTACAGTAGTTTTTTGTTTAAAGACAGAGTTCCTTACCCGCTTGATTGACAAATGACAAGGGCGGATATCCCGTTGCAATGGACACCGCTACGCGCAGGGCGCGGGATGCGCCTTGTCCGAGGGGATTTTTCGGGGCTGGACTCCAAAGTGCGGGGAATATTTTTCCTCGAAAGATGAACCTGTTTGCGCTATGGGAAGGTACGAAACCAGCTTTGCTTTGCGCCTGACACCTCTGTCCACAAGGATCGGTTCCCCGTGGCTCCCAGGAAATCTCTCTCCAAGCGTCTCTCCCTTTCTTTGGGACTGCTGAGCACGGTCATCATCCTTGCCGTTTCGACGCTGGTCTTCCTTTTTCTTTCGTGGCGGGTGGGCAACCAGATGCGTGAACGGGCCGAGAGCACCATCACATTTCTGGCTCAGGCCCTTGAAGCCCCGCTCTGGGCCCTTGACCGGGAAAGTGCGGCGGCGGTGGCAAAGGCCACGAGCATGGACGTGCACGTCGGCCTGCTGGAGTTGCGGGATGCCCGGGATGAAGTGTGGTTTGCCCACGGCACCGGCCAGGCGCTTTTCATCATCCGCGAGGCCGAGATCAGGCACGATGGGCAGGTCATCGGTTTCATCCGCCTGGGCCTGGAGGATTCCGCCCGGCAAAGGACCCTGGTCGGCATCGGTCTGGCAGGCGGCGGCATCGCCCTGCTTGTCATCGTGGCGCAGTATTGCCTGGGCAGGCGCCTCATGCGCCACTATTTTCAGACGCCTTTCGCGGCCCTTGATTCCCTGGTCGGGGCCTATGCGCGGGGAGAGTATACCCAGACCGACCCCGGGGTCTATTACACGGAGTTCGAGCCGCTGGTGCGTGGGTTTCTGGACATGGGACGCACCATCCAGCGGCAGGTCAGCGCCCTGGCCGAGAGCGAGGAGAAGTACCGGGTGATTTTCGATCATTCTCCCGTGGGAATTTTTCGTACCACCCTGGACGGGAAGCTGCTGGAAGGCAACGCCGCGCTGCGCGGCATGTTCGGCTATTCTTCCCGCGAGGATTACCTTGCCTCCAGCGGACTTCGGGTCGAGTCGGTCTATGCGGAGCCTTCGGCTCGCGAGGCATATTTGCGAGCGCTGCTGTCTTCCGAAGGTGCTTTGAGCATGGAGGTGGAGTTCGTGCGCAAGGACGGCTCGCACTTCGAGGGCGTCCTGACCGCTTCGATTCAGCAGGACGCACAAGGCCGTCCGCTGTTCTTGAACGGCGTGGTCGAGGATGTCAGTGCTCGCAAGCAGGCCGAACGCGAGCTTGCCCTGGAGCGGATGCTGACCCAGGCCATCTTCGAGAGCGTGCCCGGACTTTTGTTTTTGTACGACAGCAAGGGCAGGCTCGTGCGCTGGAACAGGGCGCACGAATCGATGACCGGATTCTCGGCCGACGAGATGCTGGGGCGCAGTATTCTCGACTGGTTTGGCGGGCGGGAGCCCCATGCCTCCAATATTCGGGCCGCACTTGAAAGGGGCCTCAAGGATGGGATGGCCACGGTCGAGGCCGAAATGCTCACCAGGGACGGGCGAGCCGTTCCCTTCTATTTTTCCGGAGTGGCCGTGGTCATCGACGGAAAAACCTATCTGACGGGCATCGGCATCGACATTACGGAGCGCAAGCAGGCCGAAGAGCGACTGCGACAGTCGGAAGAGAAATTTTCGCAGCTGTTCAGGCTTTCGCCCGATGTCATCATTCTCATGAACCTGGCCGAGGGGCGGATCATCGACGTCAACGAAGCCTTTTCCCGGCTGACGGGCTTCGCCCATCATGAGGCCGTGGGCAAGACCGCGTTTGAGCTTGGGCTCTATGCCGATCCGGCCATGCGCGAGGTTGTGCGGCGGCGCATGCAGCAGAGCGGACAGATCGACAACATCGATTTTTCCCTGGGATGCAAGGGTGGAAAAGCGATTTCGTGCGTGCTTTCAAGCCAGCTTCTGACGGTTGATGACGAGAAATGCGTTCTGGCCGTGCTGCATGATGTCACGGAGTTCAAGCATATGCAGGAACTCATGATCCAGAGCGAAAAGATGATTTCCGTGGGCGGGATCGCGGCAGGCGTGGCCCATGAGATCAACAATCCGCTCGGCATCATCATGGTCAGCAGCCAGAACCTCGTGCAGAGAAGCCGGCCGGATTTTCCCAAGAACATCGAGGCGGCCCAAGGTATCGGCCTCGATATGGATTTGTTCGATCGGTATATGCGAATCCGGGGGCTCTACGATTTTATCCGCAATATCCAGGATGCTTCCGTGAGAGCCGCGGACATCATCCGGCACATGCTTGATTTTAGTCGCCGCAGCGAATCAAAGCGCAGCCTTTGCGATCTGCGCGCCGTCATCGAACGGGCCATGCTGTTGGCGGACAAGGACTACGACCTGAAGAAGAGTTATGATTTCAATCGGATAGAAATTGTATGGGAGTGCGCTGATAATTTTCCCGCCGTCAGGTGCACGGAGACCGAAATCGAGCAGGTGTTTTTGAACCTGCTGCGCAATGCGGCCCAGGCCATGGCTTCGGCCCGGCCGGAGGTGGTGAGGCCGCGCATCGTGGTGCGCATGAAGACCGAGGCGGATCATGTGGTGCTGGAAGTGGAAGACAACGGCCCGGGCATGCCGCCCGAAGTGCAGCGCCGGGCCTTCGAGCCGTTCTTCACCACAAAGCCGCCGGGAGTGGGCACGGGGCTCGGCCTTTCCGTGTCCTATTTCATCATCACCCGTGGCCACGATGGCAGGATGCGTTTGGAGTCCCGCCCAGGCGAAGGCACGCGCTTCATCATCGAACTCCCGGTCCTTGGGTCCGGCCGTAAAAAAAAGGGCGAGTGCATCCACGAATCATGATCATCGACGATGAGGAACACATCCGCTTTTCTCATGGTTGATGGTCAACGCGTCATGTTCCGCAGAATGTCCGGTAATCGGCGTCAAGCGGAGCCGGATTGCGGTAGCGCGCGTGTTCGGGCCGGTCCTCGAAGGGGGTGGACAGGGCGTCCAGAAGTCGCTTCATGGGCTCAAGGTCGTTTTTCAGGGTTGCCGCTTCCAGCGCTTCCTCCACGCGGCGGTTGCGCGGGATGACGGCCGGGTTGTGCGCGCGCATGAGAATGCGCGACTCCTCGGGTGTCTCGTGCTGTCGGGCCAGCCGCGCTTCCCAGCGCTCTCGCCAGCGCATGAAACCGATGTCGCGGTAAAATGAACCATCCGGAGTCTCTTCCGTGAGCCCGCGCAGCGTCAGGGTATAGTCCGCGCCGCCTTCCTGCATGAGCTTCAGCAGCTCCTGGGTCAGGGACGCGTCCTCGTCCTCGGCTGTGAACAGGCCAAGTTTGTCCCGCATGCCTTCAATCCAGTGTCGCCGGAACATCGCCGGAAATTCCTCCAGGGTCTCCTGGGCCAGCACCGTGGCCTTTTCCTCACGCTCATGCAGCAGCGGGAGCAGGGTTTCGGCCAGGCGTGTCAGGTTCCATTGGGCAATGGAGGGCTGGTTGCCGTAGGCATAGCGTCCGTCGCGATCAATGGAGCTGAATACGGTGGCCGGGTCGTATGCGTCCATGAACGCGCATGGGCCGTAGTCGATGCTTTCTCCGCACAGGGCCATGTTGTCGGTGTTCATGACTCCGTGGATGAAGCCGACATGCAGCCAGCTGGTCACGAGCCGGGCCTGGCCCTCCATGACCGCGCGCAGCAGTTCGAGGAAGGGGTTCCTGGCCTCGGCAAGTTCCGGGTAATGTCGGCGGATGGTGTATTCGGCCAGGATGCGCAGGTCCTCGGTCTTGCCGCGCGCCGCAAGGTATTCAAAGGTGCCCACGCGGATGTGGCTGCTCGCCACGCGGGTCAGGACGGCTCCCGCCAGGGTTGTTTCGCGGTGTACGGGTTCGCCGGTGGTGGCCACGGCGAGGCTGCGCGTGGTCGGGATTCCAAGGGCGTGCATGGCCTCGCTGATGACGTATTCGCGGAGCATGGGCCCAAGGGCCGCGCGTCCATCGCCCCGGCGGGAAAATGGGGTCTGGCCCGAGCCCTTGAGCTGGATGTCGAAGCGCTCGCCCCTGGCGGTGACATGTTCGCCAAGGAGAATGGCGCGGCCGTCGCCGAGCATGGTGAAATGTCCGAACTGATGCCCCGCGTAGGCCTGGGCAATGGGGTCCGCTCCTGCGGGGAGGCTGTTTCCGGCAAAAACGGCGGCCCCTTCCGGACCGTCGAGGCTGTCCGCATCAAGGCCCAGGGACGACGCCAGTTCGCGGTTCAGGAGGGCAAGGCCCGGCTTTTTTACCGCAATGGGCTTTTGACGCACGAAAAGTGATTCGGGCAGACGGGTGTAGGTATTGTCGAAATTCCAGCCTTGTCCGGCGAGTGGATTTTGATCTTGAGAAGACATGGCGCTCCAGTGGGGTTGGATGCAAAAAAGGGATGCTCTTGAGAGTGATTACTGTTTTTGTATTCGAACCGCAATGACGGCATGGCGATACCAATCGGCAGGGCTTTCGAGAGATCGCTTTCGGGACGGCGGAGTTCGGGAGGAAGAGGCCGGAGGATGGCAGTCGGGGCGTAAACCGGCTGTCCAGTCTGTTTCGGGCTGGAGCGTGCCTAGCGCCATTGGTGTGACGATGCCTCTGCCTTTATGACTACGATGCGGGTCGTTCTAGTCGAAACAGAATTCGAGGGTGAACTTTCCAGCCTGACAGGAGAAGGGGATGGCGATGGCCCGCGCCGAGGTCCGGTATGATATGGAGTGGTTGTCTCCCATGATGACCGACGGTGTGGAGCCTTGCAGCTTAAAGCCCAGATCGACCAGCCCGACCCGTGCATGGCCGGAGATCATGTTCGTGATTTCGCCCATGGCGTCCTGCACGTCCTGCACGACATCCTCGATGGCGTCGCCGAGCATTTGCCGGACTATGTAAACGGCCGTGTTCTTGTCGAAAGAGATGCAGAAAGTCCCTTTTTTGTCGCCGGTGATGCCGATCAACGCGGAAACACAGCCGCAGGCAATCTTGTCTTTTTTCACATAGGGCGGGCCAGCCACGACCTCAAGAGCCGCAGTGGCGGAGAGTACATGCTTGGTTGCGCTTATGAAAGGTTTGGCCAAATCGGGGCTCATTGAACACTCCTTGGGTGGTTTGAGAATAGAAAGCGCTTTTTGCAGGATGCATCGCGTTCTATTTCAACCAAAGGTCCTTTTTCACTTTTGTGCAAAAACAAATGCTGTAGTTGTTAAATCTAAAGTCTTAATACTGGTGAATGTCAATAGGTCTATGTGTAAGACATTTGAAATGTAACACGCCAAGTCACGATGCAGGATAAATCTTTGTCATACGTCGTTCCGGTTCGTTGCTAAATTCTTTGAAGTTCGTGATTGGCCGATTTGAACGCAACGACGTCAAGCGAATTTTTGTATGCGGTCCCTCGCGTTCGTCCATGTCGTGCAAGCCGGATGTTCGCGATGTCGTCCATTCCGGCATGCAGCGGGGCTTGCGCATGGAAGCGGTTTGACTATCAAGCCTCGGACGCTGTAAGAAGCGGTTACTTTTCCCAAAGGATTGCTCCGTCTGACAGATGTCGCCGGTGTGCGCCGGGAAGTAGCGGAGCTTGTGACCGTAATCTCATGGAGGCTTGAAGCATGAATCGACAAAAATGGTTTTTCAACACGCGCGTGTGCTGGCCGATTCTGGTCGCTTATCTCTTTATCGCTTTCATTCCGTCCAACGCCGATGCCTTTCTGGCGCAAAGCCGCCTGTCTTCGGGCGAGATCGTGTCCGAGCGCAGCGCCGACATCGCTTCCATCCAGAGCGCCCTGGAGAACAAGGTCGTGACCCAGCGGCTGGCTGACTACGGCCTGACTCCGGAAGAGGTGGACGCCAAGCTCGGTTCGCTTTCCGACGAGCAGCTGCATCAGCTGGCCGGTCTCTCCGGCGACGTGGGCGGCGGCATTCTCGGGGCGGTCATCGCGGTCCTGCTGGTCATTTTGCTGGTCGTGCTCATCCTGCACATAAGCGACAAGCGCATTGTCATCAGCTAGAGCGCTTTGCCCGCTGCTCCTGATTCTGGTGTTCTCCTGTGCGGGGTGTATGCAGCGCCCCGCCTTTCAGCCGGTTCAGGACTCTTTTCCCCGTGCGGTGCGCCTACAGGTTCCGTTCGTTCCCCAGACCAAGGTCAATGACTGCGGACCGGCGGCCCTGGCCTCGGTGCTGGCTTTTCACGGCAGGAATGTTGCGCTGGATGAAGTGACGCGCCGCGTCTTCACCCCGGGCCTTGAGCGATCGCTGCTTCCCGACATGGAGAACCATGCCCGGTCCCTGGGTTTCACGACCCGATCCGGGCGCGGCGACCTGGACATGGTCCGCGCAATGATCGACTCTGGAGGGCCGGTCATCCTCATGCTCGACATGGGCACGAAGATGTTCAGCCAGGGGCATTACGTGGTTGTCTATGGATACGATTCCGCCGGGCTGCTCATGCACATTGGAACCAGCGGGGACATGTTCCTGCCCGACCGCGAGCTGCTCGACCGCTGGGAACGCATGAACCGACTATATCTGTTTCTGGAGTGAACCGTGCGCCTTGCATGCTGTCTTGTCCTTTGCTTCGCCTTTGCCCTGGGCGGCTGCGCCACGCCCAGGATTGTCGTGCTCTCCGATCCGCTGGATGCCAGGGAGCACAATGATCTGGGGGCCTCCTACGAGGCCTCCGGAGAACTTGATCTGGCCCTCGGGGCCTACGAAACCGCGGCCGCCAGGGACCGCTCCTGGGATCAGCCGCTCATCAATCTGGGCAACGTGCACGCGGCCCTGGGTGATTGGAAAGAAGCCGCGGCCAGTTACCGGCAGGCCCTGAAGCGAAATCCAGAAAATCCTGAAGCCATGAACAATCTGGCCTTTGCCCAGACAAATCTGGGGCAGGAGCGGGACGCTCTGAAATGGTCCGCCCAGGCTCTGAAGATCGAGCCCGGCAACGTGCTTTTCAAGAGCACCCGGGCGCTGGTCCTGTCCCGAACTGGCGAGAAAGCCGAGGCTTTGAGGCTTTTGGACGAGGCCGTGCGGGATTTGCCGGGCGAGGACCCGCTACGCGAAGAAATAATCGCCCTGCGCCACCGGATCGCAGGGTTCGCACCTTGAAAGATCCCGCCGTTGACCTTGGGTTTGGAACCGACTAAGCACCACGACAGAAGTTAGGGGTGGCTCGCATGAGTCTGAGATTATACCCTTTGAACCTGATCTGGATAATTCCAGCGTAGGAAAACGAAAAAACATGGTGACGCTCGTGCGGCCGTTTTCCTTTGCTGGAGAACGGCTTTTTTCATTTTCAACCGAGGTCAACATGACACAGTCGAGTTTAGCCCGAGAGGGAACGATTACCCCTGAAATGCGGGTAGTGGCGGAGAAGGAGAGTCTGGATCCTGAAATCATCCGTGAGGGCGTTGCGCAGGGGCGGATCGTCATTCCAAAAAACGTGGGGCGGACTTTTTCCGTCGAGGGGATTGGCGCGGGCCTGAAAACCAAGGTCAACGCCAACATCGGTACATCCGGAGTGCAGGGTGCGCTGGATATTGAGTTGGCCAAGCTAGACGTCGCGGTCAGGGCCGGAGCGCACAGCGTCATGGACCTGTCCACGGGCCGCGATCTGATGACCACCAGGCGTGCGATCCTGCATCATTCGCCGGTCATGGTCGGGGCCGTTCCCCTGTATGCGGTGGCCGCCGATCTGGTCGATGCCGGACAAGGAATAGAAGCCATGACCGCGTCCTTGCTGCTCGAATCCATCGAGGCGCAGTGCGCGGAGGGGCTTGATTACATTACCGTGCACTGCGGAGTGACCCGCCAGGCCGTGGCCAGGACGCATGGGCAGGATCGGGTGGCCGGGATCGTCAGCCGGGGCGGGGCGCTCCTGGCGGCCTGGATGGAACGCAACAACCGTGAAAATCCGTTGCTGGAGGAATTCGACAGACTCCTCGACATCGCGTTCCGCTTCGATGTCACCCTGAGCCTGGGTGACGGACTGCGCCCCGGAGCGGTCAGCGACGCCACGGACTCCGCGCAGATCCAGGAGCTGCTGGTCATCGGGGAACTGGGCAGGCGGGCCAGGGCCAGAGGTGTCCAGGTCATGATCGAGGGGCCGGGACACATGCCCCTGAATCAGATCGCGGGCAATGTCATGCTGCAAAAGCGCATCTGCGACGGCGCGCCCTTTTATGTGCTGGGCCCTTTGACCACGGACATAGCGCCCGGGTACGACCACATCACCGCCGCCATCGGAGGGGCTGTCGCGGCGGCCGCGGGTGCGGATTTTCTGTGCTATGTGACTCCCGCCGAGCATCTCTGCCTGCCTGACATGGACGATGTGCATCAGGGCGTGATCAGTACGCTCATCGCGGCGCATTCCGGTGATATCGCCAAGGGCGTTCAAGGCGCCATGGACAGGGACCGCGCTTTGTCCGTTTGCCGCAAGGAACTGGACTGGGAAGGCATGTTCGCGGCGGCCCTGGATCAGGATCTGCCCCGGCGCCGCTGGGAGGAAAACCGCGCCAGCGAAGGAAAGACCTGCACCATGTGCGGCAAGCTCTGCGCCATGGATGCCCACAATTCCCTGCGTCGGGGATGCCCTTCCTGAATGACGGACCGCAATATCCGGCCCGTCGCCGTATTTTGACGAGGCGGCAGGCACGGAGGTTCGCAATGCGCCCCGATCCCCCTTTAGGGTAACCAAGGATCGGGGCGCATTGCCTTGAGCGTTCTCCGGCGTTACCGTGAAGGGGATTTCACAAACAGCGCTCTTGCAACCGATCCCTCCTCAGCAGGCGTGCGGCGGCTGCGGAGGGTCCGACAGGAAAGAGAACATGACCGATTTCCCCGGCAATGAACACAGAACCTGGCACGCGCTTCCTGTCTCGGAAGTCCTGGTCGCCCTGGATTCAAGGGCCGAGGGCCTTGCGACCGCCCAGGCCCGCCATCGCCTGTCCGCCTGCGGGCCCAACGAGATCAGTGCCTCCGCGGGAGTCAGCCCGTGGCGGTTGCTTCTGGCCCAGTTCAGGAGCCTCATCGTCTGGATTCTCGTGGTTGCCGCCGTTGTTTCCGGGATGCTCGGGGAGGCCGTGGACGCGTTCGCCATCCTGGCCATTGTCGTGCTCAACGCGGCCATGGGCTTCTATCAGGAGTATAACGCCGAAAAGTCCATCGCGGCCCTGCGCAGGATGGCCGCGCCCCAGGCCAAGGTGCTGCGCGACGGGCGCGTGACCGCCGTCGCGGCGGCCAAAGTCGTTCCCGGGGATGTGCTCGCCCTGGAAGCCGGCGACCTGGTGGCCGCTGACGCCCGCCTTTTCGCATCAACGGCCTTCTCGTGCGTCGAGTCGGCCCTGACCGGGGAGTCCGACGCCGTGGACAAGGACGCCAGGGCGGCCTGCGCATGCGAGACACTGCTGGCGGACCGTTTGAACATGATTTTCATGGGCACGAGCGTGGCCACGGGCACGGCCAGGGCCGTGGTCACGGCCACGGGCATGGGCACGGAACTGGGCCGCATCGCGCAGCTCATCGAGACGGGGGAGGAGGACACGCCGCTGCAGAAGAAGCTCGACGCCTTCGGCCGCGTGCTGATCTGGGCGACTCTGGGCATCGTGGCGCTGCTGTTCCTGCTGGGGTACCTGCGCGGCAGCGCGCCTTTCGAGCTTTTTCTGGGCGCCGTCAGCCTGGCCGTCGCGGCCGTGCCCGAGGGCCTGCCCGCCGTGGTCACGGTGGCCCTGGCCCTGGGCGTCTCGCGCATGGCCCGCCGCCGCGCCCTGGTGCGCAGCCTGCCCGCCGTCGAGACGCTGGGTTCGACCACGGTCATCTGCACGGACAAGACCGGCACCCTGACGGCCGGGGAGATGACCGTGCGGGCCCTGTACGCCGCCGGGCAGGCTTTCGAGGTCACGGGCGAGGGCTACGCGCCGGATGGCGAGGTGCTGGCGGGCGGGGGAGCCCCGGATGACCGGCAGCGGGAAGTTTTGCTGGAACTGTCCTCGGTCCTGCTGGGCTGCAACAACGCCCGCCTGGCCGAGAAGGACGGGACGTGGAGCGCGGTGGGCGACCCCACCGAAGCCGCCATGCTGGCGGCCGGGGCCAAGGCCGGCGGCGATCCGGACGGTTTTGACGCCGCCATGCCGCGCGTGCACGAGATCCCCTTCGACTCCGACCGCAAGCTGAGCACCGTTGTCCGCCGCATGCCGGACGGAACGGCCCGCGCCCTGGTCAACGGCGCGCCCGACGTGCTCCTGGAGCGCTGCACGCGCATCCTTGCCCCCGAGGGAGTTCGCCCCATGACCGACGGGGACCGCCGCAACATCGCCGCACAAAACGCAGCCATGGCCGGCCAGGCCCTGCGTGTCCTGGGCTCCGCCCGCCGCGATCTGGATGAAGCCGACCTCTCCGGGGCTCTCGCCCGGGACTGCGCCGTCCCCGCCTCCCGCCCATCGCGGACGTCACCCCAAACGCCCAACCCCATCGAGCAGGACCTGACCTTCATCGGCCTCTGCGGCATGTACGACCCGCCGCGCCCGGAAGCCGGGGAAGCCGTGGCCAGATGCCGGGCGGCAGGCATCCGCGTGGTCATGATCACCGGCGACCATCCGCACACGGCGGCCGCCATCGCCCGTGAACTGGGCATTTCTGCCGAAGGTCAGGCTGTGTCCGGGGCAGAGCTGAATGCCATGAGCGACGGGGAACTTGCCCGGCGCGTCACGGGTATCGACGTCTACGCCCGTGTCACGGCCGAACACAAGCTGCGCGTCATTCGCGCCTGGAAGGAGGGCGGGGCCGTGGTGGCCATGACCGGGGACGGCGTCAACGACGCACCGGCCGTCAAGGGCGCGGACATCGGCATCGCCATGGGCCGCAGCGGCACCGAGGTCACGCGGCAGGCCTCGGACATGGTCATCACCGACGACAATTTCGCCACCATCGTGGACGCCGTGGAGGAGGGCCGGGGCATCTTCGACAACATCCGCAAGACCCTGCAGTACCTCCTGGCTGGCAACACCGGCGAGCTGCTGCTCATGGCGTTCTGCGTCATTATCGGCCTGCCCGTGCCGCTGCTGCCCATCCACCTGCTGTGGATCAACCTCGTCACCGACGGCCTGCCTGCCCTCTGCCTGGCCACGGACCCCATCGATCCCGAGGTCATGCAGCGCCGCCCCCGCTCCCGGACAGAGGGCATCACGGACGGCAGCTTCCTGGGCGGCATGTTCCTTACGGGAGTGCTGACCGCCTCGGCAGCCTTCGCGGCCTATCTCCTCGCTCTGCACGGGGGCAGCGTGGAAACGGCCCGCTCCTGGGCCTTCACGGTCCTTGTCGTGGCCGAACTCCTGCGCTCCTTCGGCGCCCGCAGCGCGACCAGGCCCGTCTGGCGCATGTCCCTGACGGCCAACATGCGCCTGGTGCTGGTGGTGGCCCTGACGCTGGGCGTGCAGGTGCTGAGCCAGCACAACGAGGTGCTGGGGCGTTTCCTCAAGACCGTGCACATCCCTGCTGCCGACGCGGTCCTGCTCTTCGCCCTGGGCGCGATTCCCCTGCTTGCCCTCGAAGGGCTGAAGGTCATGGGCCGGGTGTTTTCGGAAAGGGGTATGAAGTCGTGAGGGGGGCATGAGCACGGGACCGGCCGTTCGCCGGGACCAGGCGAGACCCGCATCGGGCGGGGGCCGCCAGGCTGGGCCCGGGCCGAAACGTCCGGCGTCGGGCGCGTCCGTCTAGTTCAGGTCGACGACCTGGCTTTGCCCGGAGATGCTGACGTCCTTTTGCGATACGAACCCGTCGCCCACGATCTTCACGGAATATTCGCCGCAGGGCAGGGGCGTGTTTTCAAGGTCATGGGGCGAGACGCTCTTCATGAGGACCAGCCTGCCGGACCTGCGGTTCCGAAGTGTCACACAGACGGGTCGCATGGATGAGAAGAGGACCCTTGAGACCTCGCCCGAGGTTTTCGTTTCGATGGGGAAGCATTGGGGCGGGCCACTTTCCGGCATGTCGGCGGGTGCTGGGGAAGAGGGCGTGGCCAGGCGTGCCATGGTTCTCGATTGCGCCGCCTGTCGCGCTATTTCGGCCGGGTCCGCCCCGACAACCTCGATCTGGATGATCTGCCACCACCGGGAGCGCTTCGGCGCCCTGAACCCGCCCTCGAACGTTTCGCCCTGGCCCGAGAACGTTTTTTTGCGAATTGTCACCCGGTGCGTTTTGCCTTCATCGTTCTGCACATGGATGACCGCCTGAAAGGGCGCCCTGACCGGCCCGCCGCTGACCCTCCCGCTGACCCGCACCTCCGTGCCCTTCTGCCACGCGTGGACGTTGGAAAACGCATGCCCCTTGACCCGCCAGACGCCTTCGGCGACGGCGGCGGAGCAGAGAAGAAGGAAAAAGAGGGTGAGGCAGGCCTGTTTCATCGGTTTCGGTCCCGTGGTTGGCGGTGTGCGGCGGCCGGAGCCCGGGGTGTTCCCGTTCGGCTCAAAGGGGGATAGGGTATTTCCGGGTTCGTGCATATCCGGAAAGATCGGATTTTCGCATTTTTATGGGCAAGATGATGCGCAGCGACACGTCATGCCGCCTACGCAGTGTTGCGAATCCGATCGCACCGCGCCGCAGGGTCGCGCTGCCTCCGGCCAGTCCGGACGGTGCGTTCCCTGAAACCGTCCCCTGTCGCAACCTTTTCGGAGGAACTCATGAATATGGCCGAGAGCCGCAGGGATCCCGCAGAGCAGGCCCCGCAGCGTCAGGCGTTCGAGCCGGCCTATCGTGCCCTCCACCGCACGGGCGAGCTGCGCCGGCGCGCCGGTGCCCTTTGGGCCATGATGGGGGGATGCCGCCTCTGCCCCCGGGAGTGCGGGGCCGAGCGGCTGCAGGGGGATCGCGGGTTCTGCCGCGCCCCGGGCACGCGGCTCGTCATCTCCTCCTACGGTGCCCATTTCGGGGAAGAGCGGCCCCTGGTGGGACTGAACGGGTCCGGGACGATCTTCTTTTCCCATTGCAGCCTGCGCTGCTCCTTCTGCCAGAACTGGGAGATCAGCATTTCGGGGGAGGGCATGGAGCAGAGCGTCGAGGAACTGGCCGGGCTGATGCTCTGCCTGCAGGACGCGGGTTGCCACAACATCAACCTGGTCACGCCCACGCACTACAGCGCCCATATCCTCGGCGCCCTCGACATCGCAGCCGCCCGCGGCCTGCGCCTGCCGCTGGTTTACAACACCTGCGGCTGGGAGAGGCTTGAAATCCTCGGGATGCTGGACGGGGTCGTGGACATCTACATGCCGGATTTCAAGTATTGGGATGCGGAGATGGCGTCGAAGTATTCGGCAGGGGCGGCGAGTTATCCGGAACTGACGGCCAAGGCCATCCTCGAGATGCATCGCCAGACAGGCCCGGCGCAATATGCCGGGGGCGGAATCATGCAGCGCGGGCTCATCATCCGGCATCTTGTCTTGCCGAACAATGTCGGCGGATCGGAAATTATCATGGAATGGATCGCTCAAAATCTTCCTGCGGATACATACGTAAACATCATGGCGCAGTACCATCCCGAATACAAGGCTCTGGAGTATCCGGAACTGTCCAGAACAATTACTTCAGCGGAATATGCGGCTGTTGTCGAAAAAGCGAAAAAGCTGGGCCTTGTGAATCTCGATATCCAGGACCGGTGGCTGCTTTGAGGCGGGAAATTGGTGCGGTGCGGCAATGCCGGAAAAGCGTTTCGAACCGGATGGTCGCGACCCGCACCGGATGCACTGAATTATTTCTTGACCGCAGTGCATTTGATGGGCGAACTTTCTTCTGTTTCACACCAGCACGCGAGGTATCCGCATCATGGCAAACACGAAAAAACGCCCGAAGATCGACAAGAAGAACCTCATCATCCGGCGTATGTCCACATATCTGCGCACATTGGACCACCTTCAGAACAAGGGCGTGAAGGTCATTTCGTCCGCGGACCTGGAAAAGATCGATGGCGTGACCCAGAGCTTGGTCCGCCGGGATTTCGCCGAGTTCGGGTCCTTCGGAGTCCGGGGCGTCGGCTACCATGTGCCGGAGCTGCGCGAGCAGATCGCCCGGATTCTCGGATCTGACCGGCACTGGAAGGTCGCCCTGATTGGAGCCGGAGGCTTGGGCAGCGTGCTCATGCATTCGGCGTCCTTCAAGAAACGCAACCTGGAGGTGGTCCAGATTTTCGACCACGCCGGCGCCAGCGTGGGCACGTCCATCGAAGGCATTCCTGTCCATGACATCGCCAACCTCGAACAGGAGCTGGACGCAAGCCGCATCGACCTGGCCATCATTGCCGTCCCGCCTCCGGAAGTCCAGGGCGTCATCGACCGCCTTTCGCAGCTGGGCGTCCGAGGAGCTCTCTATTTCGCTTCCCGTCCGGTGCGGGTCCCGGAAAACATGGTGGTGCTGAATATGGACATCACCGTGGAACTCGGAGTGCTGACCTACCAGCTGCTGGAGTCCTGAGCTCTTGATCCGCCACATTGTGATGACGGAGACGGAAGGATGCGGTCACGATGCTTGCGGGCATGTCGCGAGGCTTGATCACGATGGACCGCAGTATTGCAGGAAATGCGCTGTGCTTGCACGTTGTTCGAAGACACGCCGCCGGGCATCGTTCAGCCAAACATGCGGCCTGTTTTCTTCCGTTGCAACCGGCCCAGAATCAGGCCCAGGAGCAGACTCGCGCCTACGACGCCCGCGCCGGTGAGGAACCACCTGAACTGCGTGTCACCGCTCAGGTCCCTGTTCTTCATCTCCAGGACTTCTGCCCGCTGCGCCGTTTGGGCCTGCAGCGCGGTGAGTTCATCATGGGCTCTCTTCAAGTCCACATAGGCCTTCGATCCACGTTCCAGTTCTGCGTACCGCTGCTGCAACGAGGCCAGTTCCGTCTCGGCGCGGTTCAGGCGGTCCAGCAGCGCCTGGTTTTCCCCGGCCGTGGCGGAAGTCTTTTCGGTCATCTCGGCCATTCTGGCGCGCAGGGCTTCATTCTCCCTGGCGAACCGTTCCACCTGAAGGGCGGCCGGGGCCGTCCTGGTCAGATACCGGGCCAGCACCCACCCTTCCACGCCTTCGGCCCGCACGAGGGACCAGTCCTTGTCGTTTTTGACCACCTCCACCGGCGTGCTGGAGGGCAGCATCTTCAGGATCTTGTTGCTGTTGCTCGGCCCAGAGCGCAGTGTTATCTCGAAAACGTCAGTCACGTAGGCGGTCTGCGCGTGAGCCGCGCCCACGATCAAGAGTACCGCCATCATGGCCAGCATCACATATCTTTTCATGTCATCCCCTTGAAGTTCATGGCCGTACAAGACCACCTCATTCTTCCTTGCAAGAGGTGGTACCAGTCCCCATTCCTGCCAGATCAGGCATGACGAGTCAAAAGTCATGCGAGCGGTCATCCCGGCCTGGACATCGTGCATCTTGTCTTTCGTGGCGGAGACGATGCCAATGTCGTGTGGCGGGAAGATGCAGTCTTCGGTTGAACGTGCCGGCTTCGCACGAAGCTGTTTTCATTTTTTTCGAATTGCAATTTTTTGTTTGACAATGTTTGCCCCGCTGTCTAGTAAGCCCTTCTGTTTGCGCGGGCCAATAGCTCAATTGGTAGAGCATCTGACTCTTAATCAGCAGGTTCAAGGTTCGATTCCTTGTTGGCCCACCACCGAAAAATCAGGCTGCATCGTTCGCGATGCAGCCTTTTCGACTTTTTTCGCCCGCATTATTTCCTTTGCATTCCCCCTCAAAGGGGCTTATGGCTCACCTCTCTCGCGTGAGCAGACTTGAGCCTTGAAGCCTTGCGGACCCTGTCCGGCAACGGCCCGTCATCATCTCGTCTTGGAGATTTTCCATTCTTCCGGCAAGTCCGGCCTTCGATTGTTCATCACGCCAGTCGTTGATTTTCCTCCAACCACAGGACCATTTGTGGATTTTTCCTCTTTTTCTTTTGACCAGCGTTTGAACGTTGGCATCCGTGACTGCGGCTATGTTACTCCCACCCCCATTCAGATTCAGGCCATTCCGTCGGTGCTCGCCGGCAAGGATGTCCTTGGACTGGCCCAGACCGGCACCGGCAAGACCGCTGCTTTTGCCCTGCCTCTGTTGCAGCGCATGATCACTGACGGCATTTCCGTGCGCGGCCCGGTTCGGGTGCTTGTGCTGGCCCCTACCCGTGAGCTGGCGCTCCAGATTCACGAGACTTTCATTTCTCTCGGCAAACAGACCGGCATCCGCTCCGCGGCTGTTTTCGGCGGCGTTGGCGAAACTCCGCAGGTCAAGGCCGCCCGTTCGGCGAGTGTCCTGGTGGCGTGCCCCGGACGTCTGCTTGACCTTGTCAACCGTGGCCTGGTGGACTTGTCCCATGTAAACGCCCTGGTCCTCGACGAAGCGGACCGCATGTTCGACATGGGCTTTTTGCCCGACCTGCGTCGCATCATGGCCAAATTGCCGGCCAAGCGCCAGAACCTCCTCTTTTCCGCGACCATGCCGCCCGAAATCCGTAAGATCGCGGATCAGGTTCTGGTTCAGCCTGCCGTGGTGCAGGTTTCCAACACGGCTCCGTCGGAAAAGATCCAGCATGCCCTGTACCCGGTTTCCGCCGGACAGAAGATGGCTCTGCTCGAAGCTTTTCTGGGTAGGACTCCGCATGACTGCGTGCTCATCTTCACCCGCACCAAGCATCGGGCCAAGAGTCTTGCCCGCAAGCTGGAACAGAAAGGGATGCTCGCGACGTCCTTGCAGGGCAACCTGTCCCAGAATCGCAGACAGGAAGCCCTGGATGGCTTTCGCAGCGGCAAATACAGGATCATGGTCGCCACCGATATCGCGGCTCGCGGCATCGACTGCGTACGCATTTCCCATGTCGTCAATTTCGATCTGCCGGATACGGCCGAGAGCTACACGCACCGCATCGGACGCACCGGCCGCGCGGACAAGAGCGGCCAGGCCATAACCCTGGTCACCCCGGAAGACTCCGCCCAGATCAATGCCATCGAGCGCATCCTGGGCGGCCGACTGGAACGCATACGCCTTGAAGGGTTCGCCTATTCAAACGGCGGTGACGAGGCTTCCTTTGAAGAGCCCCGTCCAGCCCGTGCTCCCGGCAGAACCCCCGGTCGCAACGCCCCTGCCGGAAGATCCGGACGGCCCGCACCGCGAAATGCCTCTGATTCGCGCTCACCTGCTGGACGTTCCGGAAGTTCGCGTCGGTCATGCGCTCCGGGCCGGAGCGTGTTCGGAGTGGCTGCTGCCGCTTCCTGAAACTGGACCCTTGGCCTGAACGGCTGTTTTCCAGATAAAAAAATAACCCCCTGCGCGTATCTGCGAGCAGGGGGTTATTTGCGTCGTGGCAAGGACTCAGCGCAAGGACCGGGCTCAATGCCTGGAGGGCAGGGGCGGGGCGCCTTGTGGCACCGCAGGCACGGCGGTTCCATTCATGAGTGGATTGACCGACAGCTGACCATTTTGTCCTGATGTCGAATTCACGTCCACGGGGCTCCGCGTCGGGTCGTTGAAGAGGAGAATGCTGACCCTGCGGTTGCGGGGATCTTCAGGATTTTCGCGGATCAGTGGCTGCGTGGCGGCATATCCCGCAACCCTGACCATGCGTTTGGGGTCCACTCCGAATTCCTGGAGGATGACGCGCGCGGATGATGCGCGGTCCGTGGAAAGTTCCCAGTTGGTGTAGCGGGATTGCGGCCCCCCAAGGGGCACTGCGTCGGTATGGCCTTCGACGGCAACCTGATTGGGCAGGTCGCGTACGGTGTCCGCGATGACTTTGAGCACGTTTCGCGCATCTCCGGTCAATTGCGAGCTGGCCGAATCAAAAAACGGGTTGCCCTCTCCGTAAAGCATCTGGATGCGCACGCCGTTGTCAAAGGTGTCGATGATGAGCTCCTCCTTGTATTCCTTCAGGCGCTCCTCGATCATCTTGGCCATGGCTTCCTTGAGGATTTCCTCCTGGGATTTGCCTTCGGCGTACATGCCCGTCGTCCCTTCCATGATGAGCGGGGTGAACTGCGATTCGGAGGCTCCCTGACCGCCGGCCCCCATGCTCATGGAGGGAGGCAGCCCATCTATGACCGAAAATTCCTTGAAATAGATGGACAATTGCTCTTTCTTTTCTTCGCTTACGTTGTTCAGAAGCCACATCAGCAGGAAGAAGGCCATCATGGCCGTGACGAGGTCCGCGTAGGCGATTTTCCAGGCGCCTCCGTGATGTCCACCGTGTCCGCCTTTTTTGACCTTCTTGATGATGACAGCTTTTTTTTCGGCCACGGCTATTTCTTGCGCACTGCGCTTTCGAGTTCTTCAAAGGTGGGGCGGGCCGAGCTGGGCACGGCGCGACGGGCAGCCTCAAGGGCCAGGGCAGGAGCCCAACCAAGGGCGAAGGACATGATGGCGGTCTTGGCCACATTCAGGAGCGTGTGCTGGTCCCGGACCTGGTGTTCGACGTTGGTGGCGAACGGAGCGACGAAGCCGTAAGCCATCAGGATGCCGAAGAATGTTCCGACCAGGGCCGCGCCGATGTGCGCGCCCAGGACCTCCGGCGGCTCGTTGAGCGCGCCCATGGTGATGACGACGCCGAGCACGCAGGCCACGATGCCGAGGGCGGGCATGGAGTCGGCGAGTTTGTTGATGGAACCGGCGGCGATCATCTCCTCTTCGTGATGCGCTTCCATGTCGATGTCCATGATGGATTCGAATTCATGGGGTTCCATGCCGGCCATGGCGTAAGTCTTTACGTTGTCGCAGATGAAATCGAGCACATGGTGGTTTTTGATCACAAAGGGGTAGGGCGTGAAGATGCTGCTTTCCTTGGGCTTGTTGGCGTGGCTTTCGAGCGCGATGATGCCTTCATGTTTGGCCAGGGTCAGCAGGTCGTAGAGCGCGCGCAGCAATTGGAGATATTCGTCCTTGCCGGGAGCCTTGGCCTTGAAGGCGCTGGCGAAGCCGCCCATCGTCAGCTTGATGACCTTCATCGGCGAGGCGATGAGGAAGGTGCCGATGGCAGCGCCGAGAATGATCACGAATTCCGCGGGCTGCCACAGGACGCTGAAGTTTCCGTGGGCCATCATGTAGCCGCCCGCTACGCAGCCCATAACAACAATTAAGCCAATGATCGCAAACATCGCGCAGTAACCCGCCTCTCTCTTTTAATTGAAATTCGTCTTGAATCGTGTTGGCGGACTATCGCCGTGGCAACAAGCGTATTCATTTACCGAAAAACAGATGAAACGTCTAACCCCGAATTTCAGCCTTTTGTCCGAACGCATCCGAAAAAAGCCTTCGGGGTGAGCGTTTTTTCTGTATTCATGCTCAACGCGTCTGTCCGCGAATGGCCTTGACCCGTTCCAGGTAGGCGGCGGCTGAAGCGTCGTCGCCTGCGTCCTTCAGGGTGAAGGCCAGCGCCTCCAGAGTGTCGGCCACCGGGAGCGCCGATGTGCCAAGCAGTGTCTCGCGGATGGACAGGGCCCGCATGAGCAAGGTCCTGGCCTGCTGAGGATCCCCGAGCTTGCGGTTGACCACGCCCAGATTGTGCAGAAGCTGGGCCACATCGCCATGCTCTTGTCCGAGACCTGCTTCGTTGATGGCCAGCGCCCGTTCGTAAAGCGCTCTGGCTTCGGCAAATCGACCTTGGGCATAGTGAACAGAGGCCAGATTGCCAAGGGAAATTGCAATGTCGAGATGGTCTGTCGGCAATGTCTGCTCCTGCAGCCGCAGCGCCCGGGTGAGCAGTTCTTCGGCTTCGTCGAGCCGCCCCTGCCTTCGCATCAGGTTGCCAAGGGTCGTGAGCGGGAGGGCCAATCGCACGCTGTCCCGGCCGTATGCGGTCTCCCCGATGTTCACGGCCCTGCGCGCCAAAGGCTCGGCGTCGGCGATCATGTCCTGGGCCATGAGGACTTCCGCCAGGCTGGTCAGAGTGCTGATCAACCATGGGTGCAGAGGCCCCAGAGCCGCTTCCTTGATGATCAGCGAACGTTCAAGCAGTTCCCGCGCCTGGGGAAAGTTGTTGCGGGCCTGTTCTATCCCGGCCAGATTGTCGAGGGTGCGGGCGACCTGCGGGTGGTTTGCACCCAGTTTTTCTTCCCGTATGGCCAGCGCCCTCCGCAGCAGTTTGTCGGCCTGATCCAGGAGGCCTCTGCGCAGGTAGAGTTCGCCGAGGTTGTTCAGGGTCTCGGCAAGGTCGGCGTTATCGGTTCCAAACCCGGCCTCCCGGATTTCAAGCGCCCTGATGAACGTGTCTTCCGCTTCCGAGGGCCGGTTCATGTCCGCGTAAAGCTCTCCGAGATTGCTTAAGGTCGTGGCCACTTCGGCGTGATTGGGTCCCAGGACTTTTTCGCGCATGGCCAGGGCTCTTTCAAGCGCAGTCCTGGCTTCCTCGAATCTGCCCAAAGCCGCGTAGGTCACGCCCAGATTGTTCAGCGAAGTCGCCAGGTCGGCGTTTTCCCTGGGCATGAACCCCTGTGCCAGTGCGACCCCTTGCAATGCCGTGGTCAAGGCCTGGTCATGGGAACCCTTGGTGTGCAGCGCGATGAATTCCCTGTTCAGGATCAGCCATTTCTCCTGCCCCGCCGAGGAGGTAGCCTGGTGCCCGGCGCAGGCCGGGATCAAAAAAAACAGCAGCAGAAGCAACGGTTTCATGGAAAATCTCCAGATGGTGTTTAAAGTCCGATTTCTACCCAAGTCGCGCCGCAAGCACAATAATCCCTTGTCCCCATAAACCGGTGCGGGGGAGCTGGATTCAGGCTTGGCCCGGCATCACGGCGCTGACGATCCAGTCGATGGAGCGGCCGGTGCGCAGCCCGGTGTCGATGATCCAGTCCGGCGGGACGCGCTCGTTTTTGCGGGCGTTGGAGATGGCCGCGGCGGAGACATTGAGGAAAGAGGCCAGCTCGCGGTCGGTGCGTGTGCCCGAGGCCAGCTTGAGCCGTTCGATGACCATGGTCGCCTTGCGCAGGCCCACCTGTTCGGTGATGTCGCGCACCACCACATACATGCGCGGTTCGCCGTAGATGGCATCGTGAAAGAGCAGCCGGGCCAGGATGGTGGAGTAGTTCCCGGCCTGATTGCGGATGCGGCATTCCAGGTGCTGTTCGCGCCGTTCGCGCAGGACGAGGTGCATGGCCTGTCGCACGGCGGGCAGGTCGTCCGCGTGCAGGAGATCGAGCACCGGGCGCATGTCGAGGGTGTAGGCGTCAAAGGTTTGTGGTTGTCCATATATGGAAGGGTTCAGGGTTTGGGCGGAGCGACGCAGGATGCGGCCCTGGTCGTCGCTGACCACAACCACGTCCTCCTCCCGGACGCGCAGCTGCTCCATGAAGGCGTTTTCCTGCAGGACCTTGGCTGAGATATCCTGGGCAATTCCCAAAAGACCGATGACCTCCTGGCGGTCGTCGTCGAAGATGGGACGGCGGATGACCCTGTACCAGACCTGCGGGTCGGTCAGATGGGGAACGGCTGGATGGAGGAGTTCCTGCTTTTCCTCGAAGACCTTGAGCGCCGCCTCGATGGGAAAGCGGGCCTGCTCGGGTTCCAGAAAATCGTATTCGCTTTGCCCGATGACTTCGGTACGATCGCGCTTGTAGGCCCTCAGATAGGCCTGATTGGCGGCGACGATGCGCAGGTCCCGTCCGCTGACCCAGGCCAGGTCGGGCAGGGCGTCGACGATGCGCGTGAATTCACCTGCCAGCTTGGAGGAAAAGGTGAAGGGCCGCTGCTGAAAGAATCCGCTGTAGGCAAGAATCCGTCCGTCCGTTCCCCGGATGGATTCGGCGCTGTACCACAGTGTCAGCGGAGAGCCGTCCTTGCGGCGCAGGGTGACGGCTCCGTTTTCGACTTCGTTGCGTTCGTTGAGCTGGTTGACGATGCGCTTGCGCGAGGCGGCGGTGTAATAGAACTGTCTTGCGGGCCTGCCGACAAGTTCGTTCAGGGTATAGCCGCAGATGGCGCACAGAGCCGGACTGGCGGCCTGGATGATGCCGCTCGGCAGGACCGTGAATCCCATTTCCTGACCGGGGCCGGTGGCCCTGAAGGTGCCCCAGGCCAGCGTGATCGCGCCGTCCGTGGCCGGGATGCCGATGAATTTCCAGCTTACATGGCGAGTGCCCGCGCCGTCGGGGAGGATGACCCGCAACCTGGCCTCGCGTACGGGCGGAGTGTCCTTGGGCAGGCTTGAGAATTCCTTGCTCCGGACTTCTGCCTGCAATTGTTCGATGATGTCCTGGGGCGCATAGCTTCTGAACGGAGCGCTTTGGATATTGCGCACCGCCTCGTTGGCAAAAAGCACCTCGCCCGTCTGATCGAGGATCAGGGCCAGATCGTTCGTGCTCGCGAGTCGCGGGGAGTAGAAGTTCAGAAGGTCGCTTACGGTCATGGATTCACCGACGCTGTATGGCAAAAGGGATTATTCATAAAAAATGAATATAAAAGATATAATAGTTCATTGACGTTTTATTTCTGCCTGCTACAGTCTCCGGGCTCTGTCAACGTTGGCGGGGCAAATCACAAGCGGGAGAAGAGAAATGCGAAGATGGATTTTTGTGCTGTGCGTTGTTCTTTGGCCATTGCAGGGTTGGGCCGCAGGCTATGGCGTCTATGAATGGAGCGCCAGGGGCAACGCCTTGGGCGGGGCCATGGTGGCCCGGGATGGGGATCCTTCATCCGTGGCCTACAACCCGGCCTGCATCACCGACGTGCCGGGCGGCCAGATTCAGATCGGAGCCACGGCCATCGCCCCTTCGGCGACCATGGACGTCAAGTCCGGCACGGCGGACGACATGGATTTTGCGGATTCGGTCTGGGGACTGCCCACGATGTATTACACGCAGCAGCTCTCGGACAATTATTGGTTCGGACTGGGCATTTTTTCCCGGGTGGGCCTGGGCACCGAATACGAGGACGCCGATACTTGGGCCGGCCGCTACAACTGCTCCCGCGCCGCCATCCAGTCCGTGTCCATCAATCCCAATCTGGCCTTGAGGTTTTCCGACGCCTTTTCGCTGGCTGTGGGCGTTGAGGCCACGTATCTGAATTTCGAGTACGACATAAGCTTCGCGCCGGGTGCCGAGTATCTGCATGAAATCGCCGCCGATGGGTGGGGCTACGGCATGAATCTCGGTGCGCGTTACCGGCCTTTCGACTGGCTTGCGTTCGGTCTTGCCTGGCGCAGCGAAATCCAAATGACGGTTCACGGTGACGGAGATTTCACGCAGAAAGGTTCGACGGCGCTTCCCTTCAAGAGCACGGATGTGACCGGCACCGAGCCTGTCCCCGAATCCGTGACCATGGGCGTCATGGTAAAGCCCGTGGAGCGTTTGAGCCTGGAGTTCGATGCGGTCTGGACAAGGTGGAGTTCCTACAAGTCCCTGATCGTGAACTATGACGATAGGCAAGCCTTTGGCTACAAACTGGAAAGCGACAAGAACTGGAACAACACATGGAGATTTCAATTTGGAGCCGAATACGCCCTGACCGATAGCGTCGATCTGCGTGCCGGCTATGTCTATGACCAGTCTCCGGTCAATGACGACTACGAGGATTATGCCGTGCCCTGCACCGATCGGCAGATCGTGACCTTGGGCGCCGGCTGGAAGATAAACGACACTTGGGTCGTGGACGCGTCCTACGGTTATCTATGGATGAAAGACCGCAAATACGAGGCAAGAGAAGAGGCGAAAATCATTGAGCTGACCCGTGAAGACGCTCATGCTCACATGGCGGGCCTGAGCGTGACCTACAGGTTTTGAAGCCCGGTTGCTTTTTTCTGTGTGACAAAAAAGGCCGCCGCGTCCGAAAATGGCGCGGCGGCCCTGTTTTTTGGCGCCGTGGTGAATCAGCGAAACATCTTCAGGATCTTGTCCAACTGGTCCATGACGTCCGCCTTGATGTCATCTTCGTTGACTCCGGACAGGTCCAGAACGTTGCCTTGCAGCCAATACCCGGGAGGGGAATCGGGCAGCGCGGCGTATCCGTATTCCTGGGCCAGGTGGCGGGCAAGACGCAGCAGGGAATGCAAGGTGCGGCTGTCTGTATCCAGGCTCGGTTCGGGCACATGGTAGGATGAGATGATGTCGGGCACGAAATCCGGAAAGCCCCAGCGTTTGACCATTTCCGCGCCCAGTTCAAAGTGGTCGAAGCCGTCGAAGAGTTCTTTTTCACGCGCGAAAATGTCCGGCAGCGGCTGCGAGAGGTCTTCGGCGATGAATTTTGCGAACGCATCATAGTAGTTGATGGCGAGCACCGGAATGCCGATGACGTGCATGAGGCCCAGGGGATAGATCATGCCGACCATATCCATGGGCAGGGCCTTTACCTGCGGACAATCCTGAATGAGGCGCTGCATGGTCAGCGAGACGGCCAGATTCTGTTTCCAGATGGCGCGCAGGAGCTTGTTGATTTCGGCGTTGTCGGATCTGAAAGCCGATTCGAGGACCACATGGAAGATGATCCGACGGATTTCCTTCATGCCAAGCCGGTTGAGCGCGACTCTCAAATCCGAGATTTCCGTAATGCCGGCGAACAAGGGGGAGTTGGCGCAGGCCAGGATGGAGCCGAAGATGGCCGGATCCAGCTCGACGGTCCGGGCGAAGGCTTCCATATCGGGGCTCGGAGCGTTGATCAGTTTCATGAGTTCCATTCCGACGGCTTTCACGCCCGGAATGTTGAAGTCGATATGGGCAAGTCGTTTGACCGAGTGCATGGTTGTATCCGGTGTTGAGGGTTGTTGAATTGGTATTCAATACAATGTCGGGGGCCGCGCATCAAGCCTTGATAAAGTCAAAGGGGTTTGATTTCTTGAAAAGAGCCCCGGGGCAGCCTCAAGGCCGACCGTTCATTGCGCCGTGCGGGTCCGCGGCGTCCCGTTTTCATGCCGCTTTCACGTGACGCGGGGGGGGCGGAAGTGCGCAGGCCAAAGGATGAAGAAACCTTCTGGTTGTTGGTATTGTCCTTTTGGAGTACGTGCATTGGTATCAATTCCATTGCTGAAGAGGGATCATGACGCTAGCGCGACTTCCGATTTTCATACTGCTCTTCTTCATGGCCGCCTGTACGGAAAACGAGCCCGTCGTGAAGGTGGACATGTCAAAGGTCGAAAGCGTGGCTCCGCTCGGTTCGACCTCGGCCATCACCTATGCCTATCTGCCCCAGTATTCCCACTCCGTCTCCTTCGAACGTCATCGCCGCCTGCTCGAATACCTGCGGCACAAGACCGGGCTGTCCCTGCGACAGGTCTTTCCCAATACATTCGCCGAGCATGTCAAGATGGTGGAACGCGGCGAGATAGACATCTCCTTTACCAATCCTTTCGTTTACATATCCTTGGCCAGACTGGGCTCCGAAGCCTTCGCGCGCGTCGTGGAACCTGACGGGGGGGCCAATTTTCAGGGCCAGATCATCGTGCGCGCCGACAACCCCGCCATAAACAGCCTTGCGGACTGCCGGGGAAAAAGAATCATTGCCGTTGACCCCAATTCCGCCGGGGGTTTTCTGTATCCTTTCGGACTGTTTTTCGATCACGGCATCACGCAAAAGGATTTTCAGGAGGTCGCCTTTGCCACCGGCGCGGGGGGAAGGCAGGAAGCGGTGGTCCTGGCCGTGTACACGGGCGCCTATGATGTCGGCACCATCCGCAAGGGCACGCTTGATATCGTGCGCGACAAGATCGACCTGGACCAGATCCGCGTGCTCGCGGAAAGCCGTCCGTACCCGGGGTGGGTGTACTCCGTGCGCAAGGGTTTTGATCCGGCCATCAAGGACAAGATCGCCCGGGCCCTGCTGGACCTGAGCGCAAGCCGGCACGATGATGCTCCGGTTCTTGCCGCCGCCGGAATGATCGACATCATTTCCGCCCACGACGAGGACTATGAGCCAATCAGAACCTTGATACGACGCCTTGGCCTGAATGGGGATTTTCAATGAAGTCCCTTTTTTCCAGACTCAAATTCGAGACCAAGCTCAATCTGGGCATCATTGCCATCGTGCTCGGCATGGCGTCGGTCCTGTTGCCCGTCGTGGCCAAGATGACGTCTTCGGCCCTGGTGACGGAGAACAAGCTGCGCGGGGCCGCCTTGGTCGAGAGCCTGGCAGCCCGCGCCGTGAATCCGCTTTTGGCGCAGGATTATCTCGTGCTGAGAAACCTGGTCGGTGAAATCGGCGACGTGGTTTACGCCTTTGTCCAGAACGCGGACAACCGGGTCGTCACCCATTCCTTCGCCAAGGGCTATCCCGTCGAGCTGGTGGACGCCAACCGGGTCGGCAGCAATGAGCGGGTCAATGTCCAGCTCATCGATACGGGCCAGATCTTCGTCTACGATTTTGCGGCGCCCATAATGGTCGCGGGAGAGCGCATCGGGACGGTGCGCATCGGGTTGTCCAAGTCCCGCCTGAACGCAACCACCAAGCAGTTCGTCTCGGCCCTGGCGACCATGTTCGGCGGGGTGCTGCTCGCGGCCATGGCCCTGGGCAGCATTTTTGCCCGGACGGTGACCCGCCGTCTGGCCAAGCTTCGCGCTCATGCCGAGGATCTGGTGACGGGGAGCCTCGACAACCTGGCCGTGTTGCCGGGTGAGCATTTCTGCTGGGAGATCATGAACTGCAAGGAGACAAGCTGTCCTGCCCACCATGATCGCGTGCGCCGTTGCTGGCTGGTGCCGGACACGAAGTGCGCCTGTCATGCATGCATAATCGGGCCCAAGCCCTCAAGTTGCAGGGATTGTCCGGTTTTTCTGCAGAATGTGGGTGATGAAATTCAGGATCTGGCCGAATCCCTTGATTTCATGGCCTTTACCCTGCGCGACCACATTCGAGGCCTGCGTGATGCCGAGCAGACCCTGACCAAC
This sequence comes from Desulfomicrobium macestii, assembly GCF_014873765.1. Classification (NCBI taxonomy): domain Bacteria; kingdom Pseudomonadati; phylum Thermodesulfobacteriota; class Desulfovibrionia; order Desulfovibrionales; family Desulfomicrobiaceae; genus Desulfomicrobium; species Desulfomicrobium macestii. Next base: position 247,616 of record NZ_JADBGG010000001.1, read on the forward strand.
CAGCAGCGCCTTCTGTCCACGGTGCTGGACATGAATCCCGATCTCATCTCCCTGGTGGACACTCGCATGATCTACCAGACATCCAACCGGGCTTTTGCGCAGAGCGTGGGCAAGACCGTGGCTGAGATCAGGGGGCTCAACGATTTTCACCTGTTCTCGGAAGAAGAGGCGGAGCGCAGAAATCTCGAAGGCCGGGAGGTGCTCATCACCGGTGAGCGCGTGGACAGGCAGGAACGCGTCGACGGTCCTGACGGCCGCAAGTGGTTCCATGTCGTCCAGATCCCGGTGCATGATGAATCGGGCCGCATCGTGAGCCTGCTGCGCATGGACAGGGATGTCACGGACATCAAGGAATACGAGCAGCAACTCATCCAGGCGCAGAAGATGGAATCCATCGGCAAGCTGGCCGGAGGGGTGGCGCATGAGATCAACACCCCGCTCGGGATCATCCTCGGGTATTCCCAGCTTTTGAAGGAGGATGCGCCGCCAGACAGCCAGTTGAGCCAGGATCTGGCCGTTATCGAGAAGCAGACCAAGGTCTGCCGCAAGATTGTGGCCGACCTGCTGGGTTTCTCCCGGCAGGGGCAGACCGACAAGCGGGAGATGTGCTTCAACAACTCGGTCATGGAGTCCGTGAGTCTGGTCCGGCATTCATTCGAACTGGACCGGGTACAGATCGTGACCAGGCTTGATGACAGCTTTCCCATCATTTACGGCGACCCGGAGAAGCTCAAGCAGGTCTGGATAAACCTGCTCAACAACGCCAAGGATGCCATGCCCGAGAGCGGAGGCGTCATCGTGGTGGTCACCAAGCTCAAAACCCCGCTCGGGATCGTCACGCTCGATGTCGCCGACAGCGGCACCGGGATTGACGAAGTGTCCCTGAAAAAGATTTTCGATCCGTTCTACACCACCAAGTCGGTGGGCAAGGGGACGGGACTCGGGCTGTCCGTGTCCTTTGGCATCGTCAAGGATCACATGGGTGAGATTCGCGTGGACAGCCCGTTGCCATCGGATTTCGACCTTCCGCCCCTGCCTGAGGGGGCCGTGAAGGGTCCGGGGACGATATTTACTGTTGATATTCCCCTGGATCACGGATCCGAGTATTAGGACCAATATTGACGGCCTGTGTCGCGTGCCGGGCAAGTCTCCGGCAGGCCGGGAATCAGGCGGGCACATTTCGGACACACCCCGTGCGCACCGGCTTTGGGTGCAGGTGCACGGTCCGGGGCGTTCATGCCCCGCAGGTCAAGAATCTATCTTAAGGAGAGGTGCATGGCATCGATTATTGTTCTGGATGATGTTTCAGATGCGGGAGTCCTGGTGAAAAGGATCCTGGAGCGTCAGGGCCATCAGGTCACGGCATTCACCGAAGAGGAGGAGGCCATCCGCCACGCGGCCAAGGGCGCCACGGATCTTGCGATTCTGGACATCAAGCTGAAGAGGATGACCGGAGTCGAGGTGCTGGCGGAGATGAAGAAGTTCGCCCCCCGGATCAAGGTCATCATGCTGACGGGATATCCCACTCTGGAAACGGCACGGGAATCGCTCAAGCTGGGAGCCAGCGAGTACTGCGTCAAGCCCATCGACAAGGAAGAACTCGAATCCAAGGTCGCGGATGTATTGAGACAGGATGTCGCCGATCTGCAGGATGAGGTTCCATGACCGCTTCCCGTCTGCTACGGCACTGGTTCACCCGGCTGGTGGCTCCAAACAGGCTCATCCGTGAAAAATATGAGCACTTCAAGGAGCTGCTGGACAGCGACGCCAGGGCCCTGGATCTGATCGCGGATCTCGAAGCTCCCATATACGGCTACGATCCGGCGGACGTGGCCCGGGTCAGGGTTCTGACCGGGCAGCTTGTGGAGGCTGTCCGCGCCATGACGACCAGTCTCTACGACATGAACCCCCATGCATACGCCGATCTTCCGGGGGCGCTGGAGCGCATCGCCACGGAAATTTCGGTTCTGGTCACGCAGCCGCCGCTCGATTTCGGGCCTCCCTACGTGCTTTCCCTGGACGAAGCCGCGGATCATCCCGGCCAGGTCGGAGGAAAAGCGGCCAATCTGTCCATCGTGCGCCGCAATGGTGTTGCGACACCGCCGGGATTTGTCATCACGGCCTCGGCGTTTGCCCGCTATCTGCGGGACAATGACCTGGAAAAGGAAATCGAGAAGCGTTTCGAGGACGTTTCCCTGTCCAACAATGACGCCATTGTCCGCGTGACCGGAGAATTGCAGGAACTGATCCTTGCGGCCAAGGTTCCCGCCGACATCGCGGACGAAATTCTGCGCGCCGTGGAGGACCTGAATCTTGGGGACAGGCATCTGGCGGTGCGATCGAGTGCCCTGGCCGAGGACGGAGACATCACCTTTGCCGGTCAATACGCCAGCGAGCTCGATGTTCCGCCGTCCGAAGTGCTGCCCGCCTACAAGCGCGTCCTGGCCGGAAAATACTGTCCCCGGGCCTTGGCCTACAGGGTTCGCCACGGCCTCACAGACAACGACACCGCCATGGCCGCCCTTGTCCTGCCCATGGTGGAGGCCTCGGCCGCGGGGGTCGTCTACACCTTCGATCCCGCGTGTTCTGCGGTGGGAGGCAAGGCGGTGGGCGTCTATGTGGTCCGAGGGCTGGCGGCGGAGCTGGTGGACGGATCGGCGACCCCGGGCAAGCATTACCTGACCCGCGAGCCCGAGCCGTCCATTTTGATGGGCTGCGTCTGCGAAAGCTCGGCGGCAGTCTCCGATGAAGTCCTGTGCGAACTCGGCAAACGGGCCATGCATCTTGAAAATGTTTTCGGCCAGCCTCAGGATGTGGAGTGGGCCTACGGACCGGACGGGCTCACGATTCTGCAATCACGGCCTTTGCAGCAGGAGCAGGACAGGGAGGTTTTTTCTCCCGAGGAAATCAGCGTCGCGGTCGAGCTTGTCTCGGAACTGGACTGCGCGTCTCCGGGGGCGGCTTGCGGGCCCGTTCATCATGTTTCGTCCGGAGCGGATTTTCGGGGCATCCCCAAGGGCTCGGTCGTGGTCACGAGCACTCTGCGTCCCGCGCTTTCACAGTTCCTGGATCGCATCGCCGCCATAGTGGCCGGCAGCGGCAGCAGGGCCAGCCATCTGGCTTCGGTGGCCCGTGAGCGAGGCGTGCCCGTGGTCGTTGGGTGCGAATCCGGCGTTCTGAAGGATGGCGCGGTCGTGACGGTGGATGCGGCGGCGGGGAAAATCTTTGACCACTGTTTGCCGACCATCATGGCGCGCAATCTTGCGGCCGAGAAAACCCATGCTCAGGTTCGGGCCGAAAACCAGGCACTGGCCGCGTGTTCCGTGCGCCTCAGCCTCCTGGACCCGGAGGGCGAGAATTTCACTCCGCAGGGGTGCCGCTCTTTGCATGATCTGGTGCGTTTTTGCCACGAAAAGAGCGTGGCGGAGATGTTTTCCCTGGTCGACAGGGGGGGCAGGGGGCTTGGCAGGTCAAGGCTCCTGGAGACGACCCTGCCGCTGGTCATGTATGTGCTCGATCTGGGAGGCGGGCTGGCGCCCGAGGCCGGAGAAAAAGGTCCTGTGGGCGTGTCCGCCCTGGCCTGCATTCCCTTGCGCTCGCTCTGGGCCGGGTTGGCCGATGAACGCGTGGCCTGGGACGAGAGTCAGCTGCATGTCGACTGGGAGGCCTTTGACCGGGTCAGCGCCGGCATTTTCAGCAAGGATTCGAGAATTCTCGCCAGTTACTCGATCATTGCGTCGGAATACATGCACCTGAACATCCGCTTCGGGTATCATTTTTCCATCGTGGACTCCCTTTGCGGTGATTTGCCGGGCGCCAATTATGTCAAGTTCCGCTTCAAGGGCGGCGGCGCGGCGCTGTCGCAGCGCATGAACAGGCTGGTCTTTGTGCGTCAGGTCCTGGAACATTTCGGTTACGAAACGGTCATCAAAGGCGACATGCTCGATGCGTCGTACATGCGCATGCCCGCCGCCGAGACCGCTCATGCACTGAACGTCCTCGGACTGGTCCTGGCCGTGACGCGTCTGATGGATGTGAAGCTCGCGGATTCGGCCGAGGCGCGCAGCGAGGCGTCCCTTTTTCTCCAACGCTTTTTCCCGGAGGAGAACGCATGAGCCGCGGCGCCTATTCCGCGACCTGGGTCACGGATCAGTTGGCCGTGGGGGCGGCTCCCATGAGCTATGAGCAGCTCGATTGCCTGCGCGCCGAAGGCATCGGGGCGATCCTGAACCTGTGCGGCGAATTTTGCGATCTGCACGACATTGAGTGCGCCGCCGGATTCGAGGTGTATCACATGCCTCTTGCCGACGAGGAGGCCCCGGAGCTGGCCGAGCTTGAAAAGGCGCTGGCCTGGCTTGATGAAGCCATCTACCTGGGCAAGAAGGTGCTCATACATTGCCGTCACGGAATCGGGCGGACCGGAACGGTGCTCAACGCATATCTGCTGCGCCGAGGCCTGGGGCACCGCCTTGCCTGGGTCAGGCTGCGAACGCTCAGATCCAAACCCGCCAATTTTTCGCAGTGGTGGACAATCAGGAAATACGGAAAGCAAAGCCCGAAGCTCACCGTGCGCGAACCGTCCCTGGAAATGCACAAGGCCGTTGATTTGAGCCCGTTTTTTCGCGATTACGAAGCCCTTCAGGCCCGGGTCGACGATGAGACGCGCGATATCACCTCCAAATGCGGGCGCGATCACGACAAATGTTGCAGCACTCCGATCAAATTGTCGATGATCGAGGCCGTGTATCTCACCCAGAAGATGAATGTCGGGCTGACCAGCGAGAAACGCCTGGAGGTCATCGCCAGGGCGGTGGAGACGGCTCGCCGGGAGCGTCTTGCTGACAGCCAGGTTTCGGCAGACGACTATTGCCTGTCCGACGCCAGCGCGCGCTGCCCTCTGCTGGAGGATGGGAAATGCATTCTTTTTGCCGGGCGTCCGCTCAGGTGCCGTTTTTTCGGGTTGAATGAAGAAAGGGCAGGTGTTTTGTGGGAAACAGCCCTCGATCCGGCGCTGGGCAATCTGTCTCTTGAATTGTGGCTTGCCTTCGCGGGGGGCATCGCTCGCGGCTCCCTGCCGCTTTTTGCCCTGGCCGATGTTGTTTCGGGCAAGTATGTGCAGGCCCTGTTTCACTTGATGGTGCGTTCACAGTAACGTATGGCTCATTTTTCGATGGGCGTGAGCCGTGTGATTGTTTTCAAAAAAATCGAGCTTAACATGGTGGGATACTATGAATGATGCCATAAAGGGAATAATAGCGCAGTTTGTGGAGGCGACGACCTCCGTTCTGAAGACGACGGCGATGACCGATGCCAAGGTGGGCACTCCCTTTGTCAAACAACACGCAGGGGCTCAAGGCGATGTGACGGGTGTGATCGGATTTTCAAATCCGAAAGGCAAAAGCAGGGGGACCATGTCCCTGACATTCACCACCGCTTCGGCCCTGGGTATTGTCGGCGCGATGCTCTACGAGGAACAGTCCGAAATAAACGATGTCGTCACTGATGCCGTCGGCGAACTGACCAACATGATCTCCGGGCAGGCCCGCAAAGGCCTTGTCAGCATGGGCATGATTTTCGAGGGCGCGATTCCCTCCGTGATCACGGGAGCCGGACATACGATCAGGCATGTTTCGACAAGCGCCATTCTGGCCATCCCCTTTGAAACGCAGCATGGTGCGCTCATGGTTGAAGTCTGCTTTAGCTGAACGCCGCGATGCCGCTTTTTGGCGGTTGCGTGATCAATAATCTTTTACTATCCCCAAACCCCGCGAGGGGTTTTATTTTTTGATCCAGGAGACAAGTATGAAACGCAGAGTATATTTTATTGAAGGCGACGGGATTGGACGCGAAGTATGGGCGGCCGGTCGTCCTGTTCTCGACAGAGCTGTTGAACTGGCGTTCAAGGACGGCCGCGGATTTGAATGGGTCGAGTTGCTGGCGGGCAAGAAAGCCTTTGAAGAGACAGGCTCCTATCTTCCCCAGGAGACGCTGGACACTTTGAAGAAAGCGGATCTGGCCATGAAGGGCCCCCTTGAGACCCCGGTGGGCAAGGGTTTTCGCAGCCTGAACGTGACCATGCGCCAGACGCTTGATTTGTTCGCGTGCATCCGGCCCATCCAGTATTTCAAGGGCATCGAAAGCCCGGTCAAGCATCCTGAACGCGTCAACATGGTGATTTTTCGCGAGAACACCGAAGATGTGTACGCAGGCATCGAATGGCAGGCCGGGAGCCCCGAGGCCAAAAAGCTCATTGCGTTCCTGCGGGACGAAATGGGTGCGAACGTGGACGAGCAGAGCGGTATCGGCATCAAGCCGATGACGGCAGCGGGGTCCAAGAGACTTATCCGCAAGGCGATTCAGTTTGCCCTGGATCAGAAACGTGAAAGCGTGACCATGGCCCACAAGGGCAACATCATGAAGTTCACGGAAGGCGCTTTTCGCAACTGGGGCTATGAGCTTGCCGCGGAGGAGTTTGCAGGTGTGGTGGTTCGCGAGGGTGAAGAATGCTGCCCTCCGGGCCGGGTTGTGCTCCAGGACAGAATTGCCGACGCCATGTTTCAGGAGGTGCTCATCCGGCCCGAGAAATATGATGTCATCGCCACTCCGAACCTTAACGGCGATTATCTCTCCGACGCCCTGGCCGCCCAGGTCGGAGGCCTTGGCCTGGCCCCCGGGGTGAACATGAGCAGCGACCTGGCCTTTTTCGAGCCCACGCATGGGACCGCACCGACAATTGAAGGGAAAGATCTTGCCAATCCAGGCAGCCTGATTCTTTCCGGTGCGCTGATGCTTGAACACGTGGGTTGGCACGAAGCCGCCGGCAAAATTCGCAAGGCAGTTGAATTAGCCATCTCGGAAGGGCGGGTGACCGTTGATCTGGCCGGGCAGATGGCCAAGGCGGAGCAGGTGGGATGTGCGGAGTTCGGCCAGATTCTGCTTGCCAATCTCGAAAAGGTTTAATGACAAGACGGCCTTGTTGCTCTGTTGTGCAGTGCAAACAGGAATCGTTTTGCGATGTGCATGTTTTTTTCATGCAGCATTCACCTATATCCGAACATTTTTACTGCCCTGCTACGAAAATAATTTGTTCAAACCGGCAAGGTGTTGAGATTCTCGATAAGAACCCACGCTCGTCATGAGCGCCTGATTCTGTGAGAATCAAAGTCTCAGGTTCCAGGAACCGCCGTTTCAATACCCTTTTTGTTCAAACGGGTATTTGGGATTTGAATTTGCGCCAGTGATCATAACAGCGGAAGTGATTGCAGGGCTTCACAGTAACTTCGAATTGAGCGGATGTTTCATTTTCAATATGGCATTGCTTGGTCGACTCGGGCCCGATTCTTTAAAAAAGAATCGGGCTTTTTTCTTTCGAAATGATGGCTCACTGCTCCAGCGGGCAAGAAGTCGGCGTTATTGTTTGACATGCTCAAACGATGAGAAATCGGGTCAAATGGATGATTTTGAGAAGAGAAAGTGGTTGTCGTTATCTTTCAACGCAAAGCAGAAGGCTTAATTGCGAGTGAATTGCTCCCCTCGTTACGTATCGAGAAAAATACCAGATGGTGTTGTGGCGATGACTCCTCCGCAGGTAGACAGAATGGGTTTTGTTTGTGTCGATGGATTAAGTTTCAAAAGCCTGAGAGATGATTATTTTATTCACTGTTTTTCAACGCATTATTTCTTGCATGGGCTGAATGTTTTATGCTAATAAATGAACTATCGACGAGTAAATGCATGGTTCTGGGTGAAGAAAAAAATCGTTGAGGATATAACGCTGTGAAAAAATTAGGTTTTTTTTCTAAGAAAAATGCCGGTGTCGGTTTGGATCTTGGAAGCGAATGGCTGAAAATGGTAAAGATTCGGCCGGGAAAAGGTGATTTTATTCTGGAGAGCCTTGCCAGGAGTCCATGGCAACCTGGTGATCTCGACAACAATTCGGCAACAGCAAAAAAGATTGCAGGGCTCTGGTCACAGCTTATGCTCAAGGAGCAGGTGGTCGCCTCCTCGATGGCCGGGCACGCGGTTATAGTAAAACGTGTCACTTTCGAGTCTGATTCACCCAAGACTCTGGGCGACACGGTTCACAAAGACGCACGTCAGTACATTCCTTTCGATATCAATGATGTTTACCTCGATTTTCAGATCCTGGGTCCTGGCGCAAAAGAAAAGAGCTATGACGTCTTGCTTGTGGCCAGTAAGAAAAAGGTCGTCCAGAATCTGAGCGATGTGATCACCCAGTCCGGCCTGTCCCTCTCGGTTATCGATGTCGACTCTTTTGCGATATGCAATAGCTTTGAATACAATTATCCTGAATTGCAGGAAAAGCCTGTCTACCTCCTCGACATTGGCGGCGCACAGAGCGTTTTTTGCATTTATCACAATGCCCAGCCTGTTTTTTTGCGCGAGGTTTCCTTTGGAGGGCGGGTGGTGACGGAGTCGTTGGCCTCCATACTCAATCTGAAGAGGATGGAAGCGGAGCGGATCAAGTTGGGCGGCAAGGATGACCTTGACGAAAAGAACGCCAAGGCCATTGCCGACGCGGTGAACAAGACTTTCAAGAACTGGTGTGATGAATTGAAGCGTCTGATAGGATTCTATCATTCATCCTCGAGCAATGTCGTGCCGGCCGAGTCTCTCTATCTCTCCGGAGGCGGAGCCTTGCTTGGCGGACTGAAGGATGTTTTTCAGAAAGAGCTCGACCTTGATGTTCAATATCACAATCCGTTCCGAAAGATTTTTGTCGACAGAAATTCTTTTCAGAAAGAATATCTTGAAGAAATAGGCCCGCAAATGGTTGTTCCTTTTGGCCTTGCCTTGAGAGCAATATAATATTGGAAGCCAGCTATGATCAAAATTAATTTACTTCCTCAGCAAAAGCGAACAAAATCGACCAACATTGAGAAAAGCTTTGTTTTTTTCGTGTTGGGCGTCATTCTGGTGCTTGGATCCGTTTTTGCCGTAGACTACTATTTTTCCGCTCAGCTCGCGGATTTGAATGCGTCCGTGTCCAAAAAAACGCAGACAAAGACGCTTCTGGAAAAAGAAGTCGCCAAGGTCAACCAGACCATACAGGAACTTCAGGATATCGAAGGAAGGATCAAGATCATCAAGCAAGTTCGGCTTCGTCAGGGGTTGCCGGTCAAGTATATTGATGAGGTTGTAACCAATATGCCGCAAAACAAATTGTGGGTTGAAAAGTTCAATGTTGATGCCAATGGAAATATTGCCCTCAGTGGAGTGGCATTGGACAACCAGGCTTTCGTCAGCTTCGTTGAAAGGCTTCGTCTGTCGAAATATATTGCCAGTGTAGACACCCGAAGGACGTCGCGTCGTGAAATTGACGGGCTGGGGCTGGTATCCTTCGAATGTTCCGTCAAGGCTCAAGAGTATTTCGAGAACACAAGTACGAATGGAACAACAAATGGATAAATCTACAGTTTCCAAAAAATTTGCGGAATTGTCATCCCTGCAGTTGTTTTTGATACTGCTCGGTTTGGCAGGGTTGGTGTATGGAGCGTATTGGTACTTCATCCTCGATGACAAGCTAATTCAGATGACCAAGGCCGAGCAAACCATCGAGAAGCTCGACAAGGACATCGCTCTGTATCGCTCGCAGGTCGCCAAACTGCCGGAATTGGAGCGCAGCCTGTCCTTGCGCAAAAAGGAGCTTTATTACGCCAAGACCCTTCTACCCGAGGATGCCCGGGCGCTAGAGATGCTGCTTGCCTCCTTTGAGAAGTTGGGCCGCGATGAAAATGTGGAGTTTATCCTTTTTCAACCCGGCGCTGAACAAATTCAGGAATTTTATGCGACTCGTTCGGTTCAGCTGCAAATTAGCGGGACGTTCCACCGTCTTGTTACGTATTTCGACCGCCTATCGCGACTCGATCGTCTTGTAACCATCCAAAATATCACTTTTTCGCCAGTCTCTGATTTTTCTCCGACGGAAAAGTATCTCAATACCAGTCTTGTTCTTCAAGTCTACAGGGCTCTTACAGCGGCTGAAATCGAGGCTCGTGAAGCTCAAAAGAATCAAAATAAGAAAAAAAAGTGAATGAGACGCCATGAAAGTACACATTTTGATCCTGACGGCCTTGTTTTTTCTATGTGCGCCTGTCTTTGCCGCCGAGGGGCAGACGAATGCGTCCGGTCAGGAATTTCCGGACTGGATAACTTCACAGTATCCCCCATATGACGCAAAAGGTAAAATTGATCCGTTTGTGTCATTTGTGAAGATTCGCGAATACGAACTCATGCAGGCCGCCAAAAAATCGAAAATTGAAAAGAAAGCTGCCACGCCGCTGGAAACGGTCGATGTGCGAAGCTTGAAGCTCATCGGCATTATCAACAAGGTGGGCGGAAACTCCATGGCGATGGTTGAGCTGCCGGACGGCAAGGGATACTTGATCCGCCCCGGCATGACAATCGGGCTGTATGATGGCGTGGTCACTTCTATTGGAAATGAAGTACTTGTCGTCGAAGAAGATGTCATTGATGTTTTTGGTGAAGCAAAAAAGCGAATAATTAATTTAAGATTGCGGCAAGAGAAGGAGTAGGGTGCTATGAAGATCTTCAGAGCGATATCTGGATTTTTATTTTTTGGTTGTATCGTTGTGCTGACTTCATGCGCAACGCACTCTAAGCCCGCCAACATGGATACAGGTGCAGGAACGGATGTGCCTGTTCAAAATCTACCTGCGGTGGTTGTTTCCGAGGCGCTTGGAAAAACAATCATCGATATGCCATTGGATGCCAATACGCAGGTTTACGCAGATCATGATGCTGATAAAAATATCAAGGTACTGTTTACTCCTCCGGTAACTGACTTTGAGCTTCCTCTTAATGTGACGGAGCTTGTCAGTGATATTCAAAAAGAAATGGATGGTGACAAAGTCACGGCATTGAATGTTTTTTTAAAAGCGAACAGCAAGTTTCTTCTTTCAAAGCAATCAGAAACTCTCGGTCGTCTGATGCTCGTATCTGACGAGACGTCGACTCCTCAGCTCCCTTCGAACTACATCTCTTCACTGAATTTCAAACCCAAGAATGACTCTCTGCAAGTCGTCACATATTCGAGCCTTCCTTTTGAAGTCACACCTGGCCAAGACGGCGATTTCAAGCTCACGTTCCGCAAAGTGCAATTTCAGGATGCGTTGCTGAAAAAATATGACGTTACAAAACTTGGGTCCGCGATCGATTATGTTACCGCCCTCAACGGTAACGACGGCAACGCATATCTCGTATTTGCCGGTGCGAAAAACCCCGCTTTGTCGGTGCTGCGCAAAGGCGATGAAACCCATATCCTGATCAAGGGCAAAAGCGCGCAAGCTGGAATGGGCGATGTCGCCGGCACTGAAGCTGCTGCACCTGGAGACGCTCTTGCGGAAACCACCAGCGAGATTCAGGAACTCAACACTCTCTTTCCAGGCATGAAAGAGCGTTACACGGGTGAGCGGATATCCATCGATTTGCAGGATGCGGATGTTGAGCATGTGTTGCGTCTCATTTCTGAAATCAGCGGGTACAATCTGATCCTCGACGATGATATTTCCGGAAAGATTTCTCTTAAGCTCGTGGACATTCCTTGGGATCAGGCGCTTGACCTTGTGCTTCTGCAAAGAGGTCTGGGCATGGTCATAAAGGGCAACATCATGCGCATTGCTTCCACCACGAAACTTGAAGCTGAACGTGTCCAGCTGCAAAAAGCCCGTGAAGCCGCAATCCAGGCGCAGGTAAGCATGCAGAATCTTGCCCCGCTCAAGACTGAATACATGCAGATAAACTACAATACCGCTGCCGAGTTTGAAGGCAAGGTCAAGACGATGTTGACGGGCCGGGGTTCTGCCTCTTCGGACCCGCGCACCAACATTTTGATTGTCACCGATACTGAAGATACTTTGAAGCGAGTGGACAGTTTCATCAAGAAGCTCGACCGGGCCGAACGCCAGGTCATGATCGAAGCTCGGCTTGTTTACGCCACGGACGAATTCCAGAGAAGCCTTGGCGTCAAATGGGGCACGACTTACAGCACCGAAACTGCTGAGAATCTCCCCAGTGAGCAGTGGCGCGGCAATTTCGCTTCGACGGGTTTGAACGCGATCAATACGGTAAATGGCATCACTCTTGGTGGGACAATTGGTAAATTCCTGGGCGAAGACTTGTTTGCCCTCGACGCAGCGCTCCAGCTTGGTGAAGCAAAGAATCTGGTCAAGACGATCTCTTCTCCTCGAATCCTTACGTTGAACAACAACAGGGCCGAGATACAGCAGGGCACCAAGCTTGCCACGGCAACGGAATCTGAGAGCGGTGGCACCACGACCGAATATGAGGAAGCGGTTCTCAAAATTTCCGTTCTTCCTCAGATCACTCCTGACAACAAGCTGATTCTGGATCTTGAGATCAGCGACGACAGTCCCAAGAGTGATGGTCGTGACATCGATACCAAGCAGACCAAGACCAAGATGATGGTCAGCGATCGTGAAACCATCGTCATCGGTGGCGTGCAGAAAACCACTGAAACCAGTGGCACGAATCAGATCCCCGGATTGGGCGACGTGCCCGGTTTGGGCTGGCTTTTCAAAAATACCTATGATGCCAAGTCCAAGGCTGAACTCCTTATCTTCATCCAGCCCCGCATTATGTAGTATTTTCCCTGTCCGCACACAAAAACAAAGGCCGCTTGCTGACAAGCGGCCTTTGTTTTTGTGTGCGGAATGCCGAAATTCAGCAGAACACTGTCGCGTTATTTTTTTTCAGGGAAGAGTTCGTCGGTATCGAAGTAGTGGCCACGAACGCAGCTTGCATAGGCATTGATGTCTGCTGCAGCTATGGCTTCGTACATGGTCTGATGCTTGACGATCTGGTTTTGCAACAAGGAAGCGGCGTGATCGTAGTAAACCGCGATATAGGTCCAGTAGTAATTTCCCAGTGAATTCCAGGCCTTTTCAAGTGATTCGCTGTGTGCGGCCTGAACGATGGCCAAATGAAACGCCATGTCGTGTTTTCGCATGTTTTTTGAATCGTTTTTGTCGACGCATATTTGCATGTTATCGACGCAACTCTTCAAAAAAGCGAGATCAAGATACTTGGATTCATGTTTGACGATGCTCCATCTTACAGCCAGGGCTTCAATTTCCGTGCGCACGTCATAGTAGTCATTGAGCTGGTCTTTGGTGAGAGTCCTTATGCGTGTGCCTTTGTAAGGTTCCGTTTCCAGTACTCCCTGCGCGATCAAATCGCGAATGGCTTCTCTTACCGCTCCTTGGCTGATGGAGAGTTCCCTTGCCAATTTTGATTCAACTATCTTGTCTCCCGGGTTGAGATCCCCCTTGAGAATGGATTCCATCAAATATTCTGCGACATCGTCTCGCAAAACCCTTCTTTTAAGCAAATTCTTAGTTTCCATCAGTATATCCTTTTAAAAAACAATTATTGATTATTGGGTAACAGGTGTCATTTTTTATCGTTATTATCTTTAAACTCTATTTTGAGTAAATATTTTTGCAGCATTTCACTATCTGCATCACTATCACAGTTAATTTTTGCGACAATCATGCATTCATTTTCTAAACATTTAGATCGAATCAATTGGCTTGATACAAGTAGTGGGTGGTCATTTTTTGGCAGTTTGAATAGAATAAAAAAATTACTGTAAAAATTTTCTTCATCTGGAATTTTTTTTAGAACAAGTTGGGCTGAATTTGCTGAAAGACTCTTGATTAGGCAGTTAAAATAAGATTTTTTATTATTTTTATCGGCTAATATTACAGCGGGTATGGAGCATTTTTTTCGTGGAGAAAGTCTTTTTTCTTGTTCTGCGAGTGAATTGTTCTCGTGAATAAGTACATATTCTGTAAGTATGCTCTCTATCAAAGATGAAATTGTTCTGTTTTCAATTCTACAAATCGCTTTGAGTTGATCGAGCGTTTCATCATCGGTCCGAAAGGAAATTTTTGTATTTTTACGTGTGCCTGAATTTTTGAAAATGCTCATCATGCTTCACCATTTTCATGCGTTTTTCAAAACCGCTCAAAACCATATTTCTTTAACATGGTTTCAGTTTCATATTTCAAGCAATTTTTCAATAATCAATTTTCTGTTATAGTTTCTAGTTAAAATTGTAAATGTCCGATTTTATGAATTTTAGTGGATGACAGGCATGTTGATTTCGCAGTGATCTGTCTGCAAATGAAATTCGGATTTTTTTGAAACAGGCCGTTCCATCAGCCAGAGCACTGATCAATTTGGTACTGTCCGACCTCTTGTTGGCAAGGTTCATGAACAACTGTGCCATGTAGGACGAAGCGATATCCGTCCGTGGTCCAAGAAGCTTCCAGGCGCAGAAATCCTAATCCCGGACAAGTGATCGTCGGTGGTCAGGCAGTGGGTGGCAATGGTGCTGAAAGAAGTTGAGATGTCGTCGGATGTAGCTCTTTAAGTCTCTCTTATGCACCATTGCAGATATGGATTCATCTTCGAAATGAACATTTATAGAGCTTCATCCGACGATTTTCATCTTGCCTTGATAATAAGGTCCCGATCACTCACTTACCGAATCCGCAGGCAGGGTACCTGCATGTTCCGCAGTTTTCGCACAGGCCGCCGTGGCCCAGGGCCACGATGTCACGCCGTGTGAGGCGTTCGCCGGCCAGGAGGCGGGGGACCACCAGGTCGAAGATGCTGGCCTTGTAGTACATGACGCAGCCGGGCAGTCCGAGGACGGGGACATCGTCCAGGTAGGCCAGCATGAACATGGCGCCGGGGTAGGTGGGGGCGCCGTAGGAGATGACCTCGGCGCCGGTGGCGCGGATGGCGGCCGGGGTCTGGTCGTCGGGGTCCACGGACATGCCGCCGGTCACGGCGATGAAGTCCGCGCCCTGGCGGACCAGGGATGTGATGGCGTCGGCGGTCATGCCCACCATGTCCGAGACGAAGACCTGGTCCACGACCTCGCTGCCAAGGTCGTCGAACTTGGCGCGCAGCAGCGGGCCAAAGCCGTCCTTGATGCGCCCGTTGAAGATCTCGCTGCCCGTGGTGACCACGCCGACCTGCGCGTGCCTGAGGGGCCTGACCTCGATGAGCGGGCTGTGTTCGGCGCAGACGGCCTCGGCCTCCTGCATGAGCGCCTCGGGCACGACCAGGGGGATGACCCGCGTGCCGGCCAGGACGCGGCCCGGCTTCACGCGCTGATGGCGATGGATGGTCCCGAAGCTCACGTCCTGGATGTCGTTCAGGCGCGTGAGGCCGTCGACGTCGATGCACAGCAGTCCGTTGTGGGACGCGGTCAGGGTGACCTTGCCCTCCTGGGGCTCGCTGAAGGCGATGCCCTGGCCGGCCGCGGCGCGGGACAGGCGGATGGCGGCCGTATCCTCGTGCACGTAGCCGTCGGCCGGGTCGAAGACGTACAGGTTGGCCTTGCCGATATCGAGCAGGGCCGGGATGTCCTCCTCGCGCACCACGTGGCCGCGCCGGAAGGCCGGACCTTTTCCGCCGCCCGGCACGATTCTCGTGATGTCATGACACAGCACCGTTCCCACGGCGTGTTCGACTGCGATGGTCTTCATGTCCTTCTCCTTGTTCAGGGTCTGAAAATTTCGTCCGAGCCCGGCTGCCGCGTGGCGAGCAGGGCCAGGTAATCGTCCATGGTGTCCACGTCGCGCAGGAGCGCGGGATCGTCCACCTCGACCTCCCGCACATGCCTGGCGTGCTCCTTCAGCAGGCGCCGCGCGCCGATGTCGCCGGTCAGCGCGGACGCCTGGCGCATCAGTTCGCGGCCGATGACGGCGGGGTTGCCGGGCCGGCCCTGGTGGACCGGGACGACGGCCATGGGGCGCTCGGCCAGGAAACATTCGACGAGCGTGTCGATGAGTGCCGTGCCGACAAGGGGCTGGTCGCCGAGCAGGAACATGACGCCGTCGGCGTCGGGGCCGTTGCGCAGGCCGGTGCGCACCGACGTGCTCTGGCCTGCGGCGAAGTCCGGGTTCACGGCCACGGCGATGCCGCTCGCGTCGATCTTCGGCAGGATTTCCCCGTGGGCGTTGCCCAGGACCAGCAGCACATGTTCGAGGCTCGAGGCCCGGGCCGCGTCGATGACGTGCTGCAGCAACGGCCGACCGTGCAGGGGCAGGAGCTGCTTGACCGCACCCATGCGCCGTCCCAGCCCGGCCGCGAGGATCACGCCGCGCACGCTCACGGCCAGACCTCCGTCGCGAAGGTCAGGGAGTCGGCCGCGCCGATGCAGGCCCTCTGGGGCAGGGCGGCGGCGTCGCGCAGCAGCCCGAGGACCTCGCGGCCGTGGTCCAGGGCGCGCGGCATGTCGGCCTGGTTCAGCCACAGCAGGCGCACGGCGTCGTCCGGCGCGCCCTTGAACATGCCTTCGGGGTGCGCGCAGACCCGCGCCACGGAGGCCGGCGTGACGCGGGCTCCGGGAGCGAGACCCCCCAGCTCCGCGAAACGCGCGCTTCTGCAGACATGATTTTCGTCCAGCGGGCCGCCTATGGCCGTCAGGCCCGCCACGGCCAGCACATGGGTGCTGCGCGCCGGGATGACCGGCTCATGCGCGGCCGGGGCCTTGAGGGGCAGGCAGCGCGCGCCGTCGGCCTCGACCAGGATCCAGTCGAAGATTCCCGCGTCCGCCAGGTTGTGGATGAAGTCCGGCGCGAGCCCCATGAGCTTGCCGCCGCCCACGGTCCAGGCCAGACAGACGGGAAGGTCCGAGGACGCGGCATCTCGGCATTCCTCCAGGAGCCGCTCGTTGTTCTCGGCCAGGATGAGGCGGGCCTGGTGCGGCTTTGGGGGGAAGATGCGCGTCGTGGTCGTGCAGGCCACCCGCCGCCCGCGCCCGGCCAGTTCCGCGGCCAGACGGTACATGGCCGTGGTCTTGCCGCCTGCGCCGACGATGGCCAGCAGGCCATGCCCCGGGAGGTTCAGGGCTTCGGCCATGGTCTCCGGCACGGTCAATTGTACACCCTCATGACGCATTCCAGCACGGCGCCGCCAAGGGCGCGGCCTTTGTCCGAGATGGTGTGCAGGAAGGAAAGGTCCCCTCTGGGGTCGATGTCCCCGAGCTTGAGCCCCTGGGGCACATGGCCGTTGGGGCGGATCTGGCCGCGCAGGAGGCCGGGTATTTCCGCCGTGACCGGCGATCCAGCGACGTGTCCGAGGACCTGCCCCTTCTCCACCAGATCCCCGAGGCGGCAGTCCCAGATGAGCTTGCCCGGCACGGGCGCGCGCAGCACGCGTTCTTTCGAGAAGCCGCCGATGGTGCCGGGGATGCCCGTGTTCGGGGCCGCCTTCCCTGCGGTGATGATGCGGCCCAGGTTGTGGCCGCGGTTGGTCTCGACGACGAGATGGGCGTCCCGGCCGGCCGTGAAGCCCGGCCCCATGCCGATGACCAGGGGCGCGTCGGTCATGCGCGTGCCCAGGTTGCGCTTGGCGATGATGGCGTCGATGAGCACGTCGGGCCTGATGGCCTCAAGGCTTTTCCAGGCCGGGTCGATCAGCACGGGCACGTCGCCGGCGGCCCAGACCGCTTCGATCTGTTCCGGGCCGTCCACGCGCACCCCGCGCACGTCCTCGACCATGCAGTCCCCGTCGTGCACGGCTTCGCAGAAGCTGACCGTGCGTCGCACGGCCAGGGGGTGGGGCGTCTCCAGGATGACGATGCGCCGCATCCGCGCGTGGTGCAGCCGCCAGACCACGGCCGATGCCATTTCCCCGCCGCTCTTGATGGCGATGACCCGTTCGCTCAGATTCATGCTGCCTCCTCGTGGCTTCGGGAAGGGGGAGGGAATCCCTCCCCCGTGTTGTTACCAGCCCCAGGTCAGGTACTCGTGGATGGAGTCGGCCGCCTTGCGGCCCGCGCCCATGGCCAGGATGACCGTGGCCGCGCCGGTGACGATGTCGCCGCCGGCCCAGACGCCCTTCTTGCCCGTCTTGCCCGTGTCCGCGTTGGCCGTGACGTAGCCCCATTTGTTGAGGGGGAGGTCCGGCGTGGAGCGGGTCAGCAGCGGGTTGGCCCCGGAGCCGATGGCCACGATGGCCAGGTCGCACTCGAGGACGAACTCCGATCCCGGCACCTCCACCGGCCGTCTGCGGCCCGACGCGTCGGGTTCGCCCAGTTCCATGCGGATGCATTCGATGCCCGTCAGGCGGCCCTTGTCGTCGCCCAGGTAGCGCACCGGGTTGCACAGGAGCTGGAAATCGAGCCCCTCCTCCTCGGCGTGATGGATCTCGGCCTTGCGCGCCGGCATCTCCTCGCGGGAGCGGCGGTAGACCAGGCTGACCTTGTCCGCGCCCAGGCGCATGGCCGTGCGGGCGCTGTCCATGGCCACGTTGCCGCCGCCAAGGACTGCCACGCGCTTGCCGCGCGGGATGGGCGTGTCCACTTCGGGGAAGAGGTAGGCCTTCATCAGGTTGGCCCGCGTCAGGTATTCGTTGGCCGAGAGCACGCCCACGAGGTTTTCCCCCGGGATCCTCATGAACTTGGGCAGGCCCGCGCCCACGCCCAGATACACGGCGTCAAAGCCCTGTTCGAAGAGCTCGTCCACAGTCACGGTGCGTCCCACGACCACATCGCACTCAAGGCTCACGCCCTGGGCCTGCAGGCAGGCCACCTCGGCGCCGACGATGTCCTTGGGCAGCCGGAACTCCGGGATGCCGTAGACGAGCACGCCGCCGGGCTTGTGGAAGGCCTCGAACAGACCGACCTCATGCCCTTTGAGCACCAGATCGCTGGCCACGGTCAGGCTGGACGGCCCCGATCCGACCACGGCCACGCGCTTGCCCGTGGCCGCGTCGCGGGAGGGCAGCTCGCAGACGTGGTGCTGCCGTTCCCAGTCCGCGGCGAAGCGCTCCAGGTTGCCGATGGCCACGGCCTCGCCCTTGCGGCCCAGCAGGCAGTTGCCCTCGCACTGGATCTCCTGGGGGCAGACCCGGCCGCACACGGCCGGCAGGCTGTTGCGTTCCCAGATTTTGCCGATGGCCTTGTCGAAGTCGCCGGCGGCGATGTGCTTGATGAAGCCCGGAATGTCGACGTTCACGGGACAGCCCTGCACGCACGCCGGGTTCTTGCACTGCAGGCAGCGTGAAGCCTCGGCCACGGCCTGTTCGGCGGTGTAGCCCAAGGGGACTTCCTCGAAGTTGCGGGCCCGGACCAGAGGCGGCTGCTCGGGCATGGCCTGTCGCGGAGTCTTGGCGGCGCTCATGCGGCACCCCCTTCTTCCCACTTGCAGCGCTCGTGGCTGCAGCGCTCCTGCTCGGTGTAGGCCCGCAGGCGCAGGATGAGCTCGTCGAAGTCCACCTGGTGGCCGTCGAACTCGGGCCCGTCCACGCAGCCGAACTTGGTCTCGCCGCCCACGGTCACGCGGCAGCCGCCGCACATTCCTGTGCCGTCGATCATGATGGGGTTGAGGCTGACCATGGTCGGCACGCCGTATTCCCTCGTCATGAGGGACACGAACTTCATCATGGGCACCGGGCCGATGGCCACGACCTGGTCCACGCCGCCAGCCTCCAGTTTCTCCTTCAGCACTTCGGTCACGAAGCCCTTGCGGCCGTAGGAACCGTCGTCGGTGCAGATGTGCAGGTCGGTGGAGGCCAGGCGCATCTTGTCCTCCAGGATGAGCAGGTCCCTGTTGCGGGAGCCGATGATGGACGTGACGTCACAGCCGGCCTGCTTCATGCCGCGGGCGATGGGGTGCAGCACGGCCACGCCGGTGCCGCCGCCCACGCAGACCACGTTCTTGCCCGGTTCGATGTGCGTGGGCTGGCCCAGGGGCCCGATGACGTCCTGGTAAGCGTCGCCGACCCCAAGGCGCCGGAAGAGCTCCGTGCTCTTGCCTACGACCATGTAGATGACGGTGACCGTGCCTTTTTCCGGATCGGTCTCGGCCATGGTCAAAGGGATGCGCTCGCCGTTTTCGTTCGCTTTCAGGATCAGGAACTGCCCCGGCCTGGCCTTGGCCGCGATGCGCGGGGCCTCGATCTCGTTTAAAATGACCGTGCCTCCGGCCATCTCCTCTCTGTTGACTATGGTGAACATGGCTTTTTCCTTAGAATGCTTTCATGATCATGAGGGTGGTCACGTTGCCCTGGGAATTGACCTTGTTCTCGAATTCCCACAGGGACCGCATGGATACGCCCAGGCCCCACTCGGGTACGAAGACGCTGACTTCCGGGCCGATGGCGTAGGCTTCCTCGCGGTCGTTCGTGGTGCCGGGACCGCTGTCATCGGTGAGTTGCCAGCGGCAGTAGCCGGCCAGGCCCACGTCCCAGGTTTTGGCCAGGGTCTTGCCCAGGCCCCATTCGAAGTGGAAGTCGTTGCCGTAGGTGACGTCCGTGTCCTCCTGCTCCGAGTGGATTTCGTAGCGGGACAGGGCGGAGATCGACCAGGTCTTCGCCTCGTCGAAATAGAAGGTTGCGCCGGCCGTGAGCATGCCGGTCCAGAAGCCCTTGCCGGGGCTGGCCGGTTCGTCGGCGTCGAAGTCGCCCGTGGGCAGGTATACGCCTACGCCCAAAGCCGCGTCGTAGCGGGGGCCGTGCCAGGCCAGGATGGCCGGCTCGATGAGGATGTCGCCCAGACCGAACTCGTTGTCGTCGAAGAGCGTCATGCCGCCGGCCTTCATTGAAATGTCGGTGTAGACCAGGGGCACGCAGATGTCGGCCACGAGGTTGGCGCCCAGCAGTTCGATGCCCGAGGAGTACACGAGGCGGTTGACCAGGGCGTAGACATTGACGTCAAAGTCCACGTCGACCTCTTTGCCGTGCTTGTCCCGCAGGTCGTCGGCCGTATAGAGCACGTTGTACATGCGCCAGTAGATTCCTTCGGGCGGCAGGGTCGCGGCCTTGATGCCCTCCACGCCGCTGACGTAGTGGCCCGATCCGGCCAGGGCGGCCGATCCCATCATCACGAAGGTCGCCATCGCGGCGGTTAACAGCAGTTTTTTCATTTCGCCCCTCCAGGCTGAAACGGCGCAGAGGCCTCTGGCCCCTGCGCCGCCATGCTTATGAATTCAAGGCCTTGAACACGCGTTCCGGCGTCATCGGAATTTTCTTGAAGCGGTAGCCCGTGGCGTTGGCCACGGCGTTGGCGATGGCCGAAGCCGGGCAGACCAGGCTGCATTCGCCCGCTCCCTTTGCTCCGAACGGGCCGGTGGGGTCGTTGCCTTCGACGATGATGGAGTGGATCTCGGGCGTGTCCTCGGCCGTGGGCAGCATGTAGTTGTGCATGCTGTACTGCTGCTGTTGGCCCTTGTCGTTATAGGTGATCTCCTCGCTCAGAGCGTAGCCGATACCCTGCACCGCGCCGCCCTCTATCTGCCCTTCGACGATCATGGGGTTGATGGCCCGGCCGACGTCATGGGCGGCGGCCAGCTTGACCACGCGGACCTGTCCCGTGCGGGTGTCCACCTCGACCTCGGCGAAGCAGGCGTGCCACGGCGGGGCGTTCTCGGGCACGATGCGGCCGACGCCGATGAACTGCTTGTTGCGGACGTGGGCGTGGTAGGCCAGTTCCTCCATGGTCACGGAGTTGCCCTTACCCTCCTTGACTTCTTCGAGCTGACACAGGCCCGAGCCCGAACACTCGCCGAGGTTTTCGGCCGTGGGGGCGATGACGCCTTTTCTGATCTCCAGGCGTTCGGCCGGGATGTTGAAGTAGCCGGCGGCGTAATCCAGGACCTGCTTGCGGGCGTCGGCCGCGGCGGCCTTGATGGCTGTTCCGGCGGCGTAGCAGGTGCGGCTGGCGTGACTGCCAATGTCGAAGGGCGTGCCCAGGGTGTCGCCGTAGGTCAGGCCGATGTTGTCCATGTTCATGCCAAGGGTCTCGGCCGCGATCTGTACCAGGCTGGTGCTCGTGCCCGTGCCGATGTCCGGCACGCCCGAAGCCACCTGGGCCGAGCCGTCGGACTGGATGGTCACGTAGGCGTTGTCGTAGTCCACGCAGAAGGGCCAGGCGTTGCTGACGTGGGTGCCGACGGCCATTCCCAGGCCGCGCAGCTTGACAGAGTCTGGCTCATTGAGCTTGCCCCGTCGCGACCAGCCTATGCTTTCGGCGCCCTGACGGATGCATTCGGGCAGCTCCGACGTTCCGCAGGGATACGGCAGGCACCACGGGTCGCCGGGGCGCATGATGTTCTTCTTGCGCAGTTCCATGGGATCCATGCCGAGCTTTTCGGCCATCATGTCCACGGCCTGCTCCATGGCCAGGTTGCCCTGGGGGTTGCCGAAGCCGCGCATGGCGCCGGCGCTGGTGCAGTTGGTGTACACGCTGTGTCCGAAGTAGCGCTGGTGCGGGATGCGGTAGATGGCCAGGGTCATGGCCCCGCACACGCCGGGCAGTTCCGCGCCGAAGGTGCAGAAGGCCCCCGTGTTGAGGACGGCCTTCATGTCCAGGGCCTGGAAGGTGCCGTCCCTCTTGGCACCGAGTTTGACCGTGACGTAGCCGGAGTGGCGCGTGTCGGAGGCGATGAAGTCCTCCTTGCGGGTGTAGATCATCTTGACGGGCCGCTTGGCCAGCAGGGCCAGGCCCATGGCGATGGGTTCGGCCTTGCCGCTCAGGCCGATGCGCACTCCGAAGCCGCCGCCCACGTAAGGCGGGGCCAGGACGCGGATCTTGCCGGCCGGGATGTCGAAGATCTTGCCGAGGATGGCCCTGGACGGGTGCGGGGTCTGGGTGGTGGACCATACGGTCACGTTGCCGTCGCCATCGACCTGGGCCACGGCGGCCTGGGTCTCCATCTGGACCTGCTTGACCACGGGCAACTCGAAGGTCTCTTCGATGATCACGTCGGATTCGGCGAGGCCCTTCTCCACGTCGTTGTAGGGGATCTTCACGATCTCGGCAGGGATGTTCCTGCCCTCGGGAGTGCAGCCCTTGCCGGGATGCAGTTCGGGAGCCTCGGGTTTCATGGCCTCCAGCGGATCGAAGACCGCGGGCAGGATTTCGTATTCGACCTTGATGAGGGTCAGGGCCTTTTCAGCGATGGCTTCGCTGGTGGCGGCCACGGCGGCCACTTCGTCACCTACGTGGCGTACGACCTCGTCGAAGAGCAACTGGTCCAGTACCCGCTCCAGCTGCGGGATGGTCAGGAACATGGGCACGGCGGCGTTGAAGAGGTTTTTGGGGCCGTTCTTGTGGGTCATGACGGCCTTGACCCCGGGCAGCTTCTCGGCCTCGGAGGTGTCGATGCTGACGATGCGGGCGTGGGGATGCGGGCTGCGCAGCACTTTGGCGAAGAGCATTCCCGGCAGGAAGATGTCCGTGGTGAAGAGGCCGCGACCCGTGGTCTTGTCCACGCCGTCGCGCCTGTTGACGCTTTTACCTACGTATTCGAACTGGCTCATAAGTCTCCTCCCTTGACGGCAGAGGCCCGCAGGTTGCGCGCGGCGTCTTCCACCGCTTCCTCGATTTTGACGTAGCCCGTGCAGCGGCAGATGTTTCCGCCGACCGCTTCCCTGATCTGTTCCTTGGAGGGGGACTTGTTCTTGTCCAGCAGGGCCTTGGCCGACATGATCATGCCCGGGGTGCAGAAGCCGCACTGGACCGCGCCCTTGTCGATGAAGCTCTGCTGCAGCGGGTGCAGGCCGCCATCGCCCTCGACGCCCTCGATGGTCTGGATGTCCGCGCCCTGGGCGCGCATGGCCGGGATGAGGCAGGCGTTCATGGCCTTGCCGTTGAAGATGATGGTGCACGCGCCGCATTCGCCCTTGCCGCAGCCGCGCTTGGTCCCTGTGAGGTGCATTTTTTCGCGGAGCACATCGAGGAGCATCTCCGCGGGGGAGACGGCGATCTCGATGACCTCGCCGTTGAGTCGAAATGAAATGATCTGGTTCGGCATGTTCTTCCTCCGTTATGCTTTGCGGGCGTCTTCGACTGCCGCTTGAAGGACCCGTTCGATGAAAACGGGCAGGACTCCCATCCGGTATTCCTTGGAACCGCGGATGGCGCTGCTGCGGAACATGGCCTGGTTGCGGGCCAGCTGCCCGGCTTCGGTCATGGTCGCGCTCGTGACGGGGGCGCCTTTGAGGAATTCCTCGGCGTCGAGGGCGTGCTGGGGTCCCGCGCCCACGGGGGCGATGAGGACCCGGGCCCACTTGAATGCGTCGCCGTCGAGTTCGACCATGGCCGAGACGGCGAGCATGGGCAGGGCCAGGGCCTTGCGCTGTTCCATGCGCAGGTAGGCCGAACCCTGGCCTTTCTGCTTCACGGGAAATCTGACGTGGGTCACGACCTGGCAGCAGCTGTCGATGCAGGACAGGCAGACGCCGGCGTACATGTCTTCGAGCGGCATGGTCTGCATGCCTTCCTGGGTGGTGATCTCGGCCGTGGTTTCGAGGCAGGCCAGGGCCACGGCGGCGTCGGCGGCGGGGTTGCCGGTGACGATGTTGCCGATGATGGTGCCCATGTTGCGGATCTGCAGGGACCCGACCTTGCGGCAGGCCTGGGCCAGGGCCGGCGCGTGTTTCAGGACCAGCT
Source organism: Desulfomicrobium macestii (assembly GCF_014873765.1). Classification (NCBI taxonomy): domain Bacteria; kingdom Pseudomonadati; phylum Thermodesulfobacteriota; class Desulfovibrionia; order Desulfovibrionales; family Desulfomicrobiaceae; genus Desulfomicrobium; species Desulfomicrobium macestii. The sequence goes on from NZ_JADBGG010000001.1 coordinate 272,091, forward strand.
CGGACTTGGCCGCCTGGGCGTGGGTGACGCTCGCACCGATGCGGATGAACCCGTTCTCTTCGGTGATGTTCTTGAGTTCCGCGATCTGGGTGAGGTCCACCAGCACGTCGCAGGTGTTCTTGCCGTCCTGCAGTTCCAGCATGAGGTCGGTGCCGCCGGCGATGATCCGGGCCTTCCCCCTGTTGGTGCTGAGGACCGTGACCGCTTCGGACACGGTCGCCGGGAAAACGTAGTTTTGAACCATAACTGTCCTCCGTTGTATTTTCGAACGCGGCCGGGATGCCGGTGCCGAAATTCGAGATTGGTATTGGAAGGATCATGCCAGATTGTATGACAGTGCAGTTATCTGAAATTTAAGGATTTAGTTGGATGGGATGAAAAAAGGCCATAACTTTAGTTATGGCCTTGGAGGCGAAGCTTCAGAGGAAAAGCCGATTCATGGAATGGTTACGGATAGATAACCCCGGTTATTCCCCTGCGGCGGTTCATGCCATGGGTTATACGGGTGTCCATGATTTCAAAGACGCTTCAGAGCCCGTCTTTTTTCAGCCGCTTGCTCAGTGCCGGCTGGGAGATGCCGAGCCAGCGCGCGGCCACGGTCTGCACTCCGCCCGCCCGGCTCATGGCCTCGCGCACCAGGGCATGCACGGTCTCGTCGATGGTCGGCAGGGTGGCGGGGAAGCACAGCTCCTCGTGCATGCCGAGGTGCCCGGGGTTGTCGTTGTCGGGGCCGCAGGAGAAATCCCCGCCGTTCCAGCGGCCCATGGCGTCGAAGACGAAGGCGCGCAGCTCGCGGACGTTGCCGGGGAAGGGGTAGGCGCTGAGGCGGCTGATCAGGCAGCGGCTGGGTCTTGGCGCGTCCTTGCCGAAGCTGGCGGCGGCCTGGCCGATGAAAAGGTCCAGCAGGACCGGGATGTCGTCGGTGCGTTCGCGCAGGGGCGGGATGCGGACCATGTGCGTGCACAGGCGGTAGTAGAGGTCCTTGCGGAAGCGGCCCTCGCGGGTCATGGCCTCCAGGTCGCGGTTGGTGGCCACCACGATGCGCGCCTCGGACGGGCGGGGAAGGTCCGCGCCGAGCGGCATGTACTCGCGCTCCTGAAGGAGGCGCAGCAGCTTCACCTGGGACGTTTCGTTCAGGTCGCCGATCTCGTCCAGAAAGAGAACGCCGTCGGCGGCCTGCTCCACGAGGCCCTTGCGGGCCAGGACCGCGCCGGTGAAGGCGCCCTTGCGGTGGCCGAAGAGGGTGTCGCTGAAGACCATGTCGTCGAGGCCCGCCACGTTGACGGCCACGAAGGGCTTGCCCGGGCAGGACAGCTTGTGCACGGCGCGCGCGGCCAGCTCCTTGCCGACGCCCGTCTCGCCGTTGATGAGGATGGGCTCGGGCGAGGCGGCGACGGCCTCCAGGTACTTGAAGATCTGGCGCATCTTGATGCTGGCCGTGGTGAAATGGGCGAAGGCCTGGGGGTTGGCCAGGCGGTCCTGGACGAGGCTCTCGCGCAGGGACGTGTTCTCGCGGCGCAGGCGGCTCATCTCCAGGGCCGTGCGCACGGAGGCCATCAGCCGCTCTTCCTCGACGGGCTTGGCCAGGTAGTCCAGGGCGCCGAGTTTCATGCATTCCACGGCCGACTCGATGGACTCCACGCCCGTGGCCACGATGACGGGCAGTTCGGGTCGCGTCTCGCGCACATGGGACAGGATTTCCTGGCCGGTGACGCCGGGCATGCTCAGGTCGAGGATCATGGCCCCCAGGGGCTGGCCGTCGATGATGCGCATGGCCTCGGCGGGCTTCCGGCAGCAGATGATGTTGTCGATGCCGCAGGAGCGCAGGCACAGGTCGAAGCTGGTCAGGATGTCGGCCTCGTCGTCGACGATGAGGACGGGGTAGGGCTGGATCATGCGGCGTCTCCTTCTTGGCGGGCGGGGAACGTCAGTCTGACGCGCGTTCCTTCGCCCCGGCGGGAATGGATGGTCAATTCTCCGCCGTGCTCCTGCATGATTCGGGAGGAAATGGAAAGGCCCAGACCGGTACCCCCGCAGGCGCGTTTGGTGGTGTAGAAGGGGTCGGTCACGTAGGGCAGGTCCTCGTCGCTGATGCCCAGGCCCTGGTCCTCCACCTCGAGCCAGGTCAGGCCCGGCGCGGGGTCGAAGCCGGTCCGCACGCGGATGGCCTTGGCCTTGTCGTCCACGGCTTCGCAGGCGTTCTGGAGGATGTTGATGATGACCTGTTCGATCTTCTGGAAGTTGCCCCTGAAGTGCGGCATGCCGAAGCCGTAACCGATCTCCAGGCGGTTCGTGGCCTTCTGCAATTGGTTGTCGAGGAGCAGCACGGCGGCCCGCAGCACGCCGTTGATGTCGATGACCTCGTTCATGACGGTGGAGCCCTGGCGGGCGTAGTTCTTGAGGTCCTGCACGATGTGCTTGATGCGCCTGGACGAGGTCATGATCCCGGAGAAGAGCTGCGGCACGCGCTCGCGGGCGTAGGAGTAGCGGAGGCTGCCGAGCATGAAGTCGCCGTGCTCGTCCATGTACTGGTCGAGGATGACCCGCGCGTCGTACCACATGCGGGAGAGCAGCGGCACATTGAGGATGATGGAGTTGTTGGGGTTGTTGATCTCGTGGGCCACGCCCGAGACCAGGATGCCCAGCGACACCATCTTGCCTGCCTGTACGAGCTGTTCGTATTCGATCTTGGCGCGTTTTTCGGCGTTCTTGCGCTCGGTGATGTCGCGGAAGGCGATGAGGGTGGTGCCGGAGCGCAGGGCGGCGCGCTTGACGTTGGCGATGAGGGTGCGTTGCTGTCCGCCTTTGTCGGTGACCTCGACCTCCAGGTTCCTGATTTCCCTGACCTCCGCCAGTTCGTGGTTGGAGTAGAACCGGTTGCCGACGAGGTCGAAGATGGTGTCGAACCCGAGGATCTCGTCAGAGTCGTATCCGAAGATACCCGTGACGTTGCAGCTGACGAAGACGATCCTGCCATCGTCGGTAGTAAGAAAGATCGCGTCCCAGATGCTCTCCAGGGTGATGCGGTGGAACTCCTCGGACTCCTGCAGCCTGTCGACCCATCGCTTGTAGCTGGTCAGGTCCTTGTAGTTCTTGACGATGCCGAGCACCTCCCCGCCCTCGCCCCGCAGGGCCGCGGCCTTGACCAGACAGGACTTTCGCTCGCCCGAGATGGACACGAACTCCTTCTCGAAGTCGGTCTTGGAGGAGCCGACGACGATCTCCTGGATGATGCAGTGGTCCGTGCACTTGTGGCGGCAGGGGAAGATGTCGAAGCACTTCTTGCCCAGAATCCCCTCGACGGGCTGTTCCACCAGTTCCGCGAAGGCGAGGTTGGCGCGGACGATGTTGCGGTCCGAGTCGAGCACGAGGATGCCGTCGCCCGAGGTGTCGAAGATGTGTTCGAGCTCCATGTAGGCGTGTTCGAGGTTGCGCTCGGTGCGCTTGCGGCGGGCTATCTCCTCGTTCAGGGATTCGTTGTACTCCTGCAGCGTTCGGGTCCTGTCCTCGATGATCTTCTCCATCATGTGCAGCAGGGCCTGCTTTTCGTTCTCCTTGATCTTGAGATCCGTGATGTCCTTGAAGGTGGCCAGCACGTAATCCTTTCCGTCCACTTCGATGCGGTTCAGGATGACCTGCGTGTCGATCATGATGCCGTCGCGGCGGATGTCCTTCCATTCGAACTTCTGGACATTGCCGCGCAGGGCTTCGCTGACCTTCTTCTGCGCTATTTCGTAGGAGTTTTCGCCGTCGGGCTGGAAGAGGGGGGCGAAATCGCTCGGGAAGAATCCGATGATGTCATCCTTCTCGCACTTCCAGATCTGGCAGGCCTCCTGGTTGCACTCGGACAGCGTCTCGTCGATGAGCAAAACGCCGTCGGACAGGCCCTGGAAGATAGCCTCGTACTTCTCCAGCTTCTTCTGCATGGCCGCGATTTCCAGGTCCTTAGCGGCCAGCAGTCGTATCAGATCTTCAGGCTGATCCGCAGGTTGCGGATCGCCAATCAACTGATTGTCCATGATACCCTCGCCAGGGAACGTCAGGTTCTGAATGCCGTTGCCGAGCCAATTGCGGGCGGCGGTTCGTTGTGTGTTTTACAGGGTGGTCATACCGGAGGAGTGGAGAAGAATAAAGGCGATTCGGGTGTCGTTTGGATGGGAGGGTGGTCAAAGCAATGTGGTTGGCGTGTTCGATGGGCCATTGGCTCGATTGCCGAGCCTGTTGGGGGCCGAACTTATCCTTTTGAAGCTTGCCCCGGAATCAGACCTTTGGGTGGATTGGAACAGAGTGAGACGTGGAGAGATAATCTGAAAAAAACGAGATAACTATAGGCTATAAGGGATATTTTTGTCTGCAGGCATAAAAAAACCCGGCTGAAACCGGGTTTTGGTGTTTTGGTAGCGAGGGAGGGAATTGATTTTCAAAAATAAGCTTTTAAAATCAGGTATATTTGTATTTGGACAAGTAGTTTGGCCCCCTTTGTGGCCCCTTTGGCTGTGACTGGGCACCCTAATAGCGCCACCGATGGGCACCTTAATGACGCCAGCAAACATGAGAGATTTTCGCTCGGACGACCTCGTCTGGTTATGTGTTTATGAGTCGCCTCTGCAAGGGGAAAGATCCTTGCGAGGGGTCCTGTAGCTCTTGCCGTCCAGTACGACTTGGTAGGCGCCGTGCATGATCCGGTCGAGGGTGGCTGCGCCGAGCAGCTTGTTGTGGAAGGCGTCGTTCCACTCCGAGAAGTCCAGATTGCTGGTGATGATCGTCGGTTTTCGCTCGTAGCGCTCTGCGATGACGTCGTGGAAGTCCTCGTCCTGCCCGGAGCGCATGGGCTTGAGGCCGAAGTCATCGATGATGAGCAGATCCGCCTTGGTCAGAGCCGCCAGTTTGCGCTCGTAGGTGCCCACGGCCCGTGCCGAGGCGAGTTGCCCCAGGAGCTTGGCGTGGGAGGAGAACACGGTGTCTTAGCCGCGACGTACGGCGATATGGCCCAAGGCCTGGGCGAGGTGGCTCTTGCCGGTGCCACAAGGGCCGACGATGAGTACCGGGGCCTTCTCCTCCAGGTAGCGGCAAGTGGCTAGATCCATGATCTGAGACTGGTTCACTCCGAGGTTGAAGGTGAAGTCGTAGCTTTCGAGGGTTTTCTGCGTGTTAATGCCGGCTCTGCGCTGACGCATGACGAGCTTGCGTTGTTCGCGACGGGCGATCTCGTCCTCAATGAGCAGGGCCAGGAAGTCGGTGTAGGCGAGCTTCTGCTCCACGGCCTG